>NZ_JBYKYF010000110.1:0-9294 GCF_057736855.1 Sporomusa sp. | reverse complement strand
GCGGCAGGTAAACAGGCCAAAGTTATTAATAAACTGGTACGAGAAATGCGGGTTGAGCATACCGTACGTGAAACAAGGCTTAAAGAGCTTCTAGGACATACGCCGCTAGAAGTGCTTGGTGGAGCTATCCATGGGTCAGTTGTTGCCTACTTGTTTTATTTATTTTATAGATGAATGTTTATACTGAGATATGCTATAATAGGTTTGGTAAGTGTAATTACCATTTGGTGTCAAAAGAGCTTGCTTGACACCACGAAAGAAAGCGGGGAACTAGTTTGAGTAAACTGCTTAACAGCATTAACGGACCACAAGATCTTAAAAACCTATCTGTGCCCCAATTAGAAAAGCTCGCCGGGGAAATCCGCGAGCTTCTTATACATACAGTGTCAATCAATGGCGGACATTTGGCCCCAAACCTGGGAGTTGTTGAACTAACCTTAGCACTTCATAAAATGTTTGACAGCCCCAGAGACAAATTTATCTGGGATGTCGGACATCAGGCATATGTGCATAAAATTTTAACAGGCCGGCGAGAAAATTTCTCCACTCTGCGTACAAGCGGAGGGATCTCCGGATTTCCCAAACGCTGTGAAAGTCAGCATGATGCTTTTGGTACCGGTCACTCCAGTACATCCATCTCCGCAGCTCTGGGAATTGCGCTGGCACGTGATATGTCAGGCGCAAAAGGTAACGTTATAGCCATTATCGGCGATGGTTCACTAACAGGCGGACAAGCTTATGAAGCACTTAATCATGCAGGGCATCTGGGAATAAATCTCACAGTAATTCTGAATGATAATGAAATGTCTATTGCCAAAAATGTTGGCGCAATGTCCGAATACTTGGCCAAAATGCGTACTGCCCCAACGTACTCGAAAGTAAAACATGATATTGAGTATTTATTACGCCGGATTCCGGCTATTGGCGATAGTGTGGCCAATACTGCCGAACGGGTAAAAGATAGTTTAAAATATCTGTTAGTTCCCGGAATGTTATTTGAAGAATTAGGTTTTACCTATTTTGGCCCCATTGACGGTCATAATATTTCCTCGATTTTGGATGTACTGAATAAAACGAAAAGTATTAAGGGACCTGTGCTTATCCATTTATTAACGCAAAAAGGCAAGGGATATGCACCCGCCGAGCGCAACGCGGATAAATTTCATGGTGTAGGTCCTTTCTGTATTGAAACCGGCGAAATAAAAATAAGTGCAAACAGTGCGCCATCCTATACGCAGGTATTCGGCGATACTATCGTTAAGCTGGCAGAACAAAATCCAGCTATTGTCGCAATAACTGCAGCCATGCCTGACGGCACCGGCCTGAAAAAATTTGCTGCAAAATTCCCTAAACGTTTTTTTGATGTAGGTATTGCCGAACAACATGCCATTACGCTGGCTGCCGGCATGGCTACACAGGGAATACGTCCTATCGTTGCAATCTACTCTACCTTTACCCAACGCGCATATGATCAAATTCTTCATGATGTGTGTCTGCAAAACCTACCAGTTATCATGATGCTTGATAGAGCTGGTATCGTAGGCGAAGATGGGCCGACCCATCATGGAGTTTTTGACTATTCTTACTTGCGGCATATTCCCAATATGGTAGTAATGGCACCGAAAGATGAAGATGAACTCCGCCATATGTTATATACTGCCACAACACTCAATGCACCTGTGGCTATTCGTTATCCTCGCGGTAACGGTATCGGCGTAACATTACAAGATGGTTTTACTCAACTTGAAATCGGCAAAGCTGAGAAATTGGTTGCAGGAAAAGATGTAGTCTTATTAGCAGCAGGCTCAATGGTTGAACCCTGTAAACAGGCTGCTGCTTTATTAGCCAAGGAGAATATTTCCACTAGCGTAGTAAATGCAAGATTTATAAAACCATTGGACGAACAAATGATCCGTCAACTGGCTCGTGAAACAGGAATCATTGTTACTGTTGAAGATAATGTATTAGCCGGAGGATTTGGTTCGGCCGTACTGGAATATATTAACTCCCAAAATCTTAACTGGGTAAAAGTGTTACGACTCGGTCTTCCTGACCAGTTCATTGAACACGGTCAACGCAGTCAGCTATTGACTCAATATGGATTAGATGATAAAGGTATAGCTACTAGTGTTATGACCTTTATCCGGCAGTTTGGAGCACGCAAATGACAGAACAAAAAAACAAAGAGCGTCTTGATGTATTACTAGTGGAAAAAGGCTTGGCTACAAGCCGTGAACGGGCTAAAGCCTATATTATGGCAGGAATTGTAACCGTTGACGGACAAAAAATGGATAAAGCCGGTACTCTTGTGCCTGTATCTGCTAACATTACTGTTCACGGTGACAGTATTGGTTACGTTAGCCGCGGAGGACTAAAGCTCGCCAAAGCATTAAAATATTTTAACCTGGACTTGACTGGCAAAGTAATGGCCGATGTTGGCGCATCAACCGGAGGATTTACTGATTGTGCTTTAAAAAATGGTGCTGCCAAAGTATATGCCATAGATGTTGGCTACGGCCAACTTGCTTGGTCCTTACGTACCGATGACCGTGTAGTTAACATGGAACGAACCAATATTCGCAACCTAAAACCGGAAGATTTAGGTGAGCTGTTAGATTTTGTTTCCATCGATGTTTCTTTTATCTCGCTTGATAAAGTATTGCCAGTAGTAAAATCCCTGCTCACTCCCCAAGGACGCATCGTCGCACTCATTAAACCGCAGTTTGAAGCAGGTCGGGATAAAGTAGGCAAAAAAGGAGTCGTGCGAGATCCGGCTATACATCGTGAAGTTATTAACAATGTAGTAAGAATCTCTCGTCAATTGGCCCTTTCGCCAATAGGAATCACATATTCACCGATTAAAGGCCCGGAAGGCAATATTGAATACTTATTATATCTTGCTAACGAAGCAATTGATGACCAAATAGATACTACAGACATTGATACTGTAATTGCCGATGCCCATGCCAATCTAACAGGATAATGGAGGACATAGGTTTGTTGACTGTAGGCTTGTTTCCCAACACGAAAAAGCAAAATATTGGTACGGTGTTGGGTTGGATGATGCAATATTTTAAAGAACGCAATGTCCAGGTGGTTATGCCCGAAGATGCTGCATTAGAACTTAAATGCTCCCATTTGGTAGGCAAACTGGAATCTGCACAAAACAACATTGCATTTGGTATTACTTTAGGTGGTGATGGAACACTCTTAAACACCGCCAGGGAAATTGCCCCATTAGGTATCCCGGTATGTGGAGTAAACATGGGGAACTTGGGATTCTTGACTGAGATTGAACTGCCTGAATTAAGTGATGCTTTAGACAGACTTGTTCAAGGCGATTATTACATCGAGGACCGGCTTATGTTAGATGCGGTTGTCATCCGTGACGACAATCCAATTTTTATTTCGTCAGCACTTAATGATATTGTTGTTGCTAAAGGCGGATTTTCCCGCATGATAAAACTAAAATTATATATTGATGAAGTACTTACCGCCGACTATCCTGCTGATGGACTGATCATTGCTACTTCTACCGGATCAACCGGGTATTCATTATCTTCTGGCGGTCCGATTGTAAATCCTAACCTGAAAGTCATCGTTATTACACCAATCTGTCCTCATACGCTCCATTCCCGCGCTTTAGTTATCTCAGAAGAGGAAGAAGTAAAAGTCCGGATGCAAGCAACCCATGACGATATTGTACTTACGGTAGACGGGCAATCAGTCTATAGCTTATTGCCGAATGACACGGTAGTTGTCCGGCGGTCTCCGTATCGAGCACGCTTTATCAAATTTGCTGGTAAAAGTTATTATGAGACCCTACGTACTAAACTAAGGAGAGGCGACCGGAATGGTAGTTGCTAACGCAGTCCTAATGGCTCATCAGTTTGTACTCGCAAAGCTGACCACAGCCAGCCATATAGTGGATGCTACAGCCGGAAATGGTAAAGATACTTTGTTTTTAGCAAAAAACTCTGCCCCGAACGCAGTTATTTGGGCATTTGACATTCAGCAACAGGCACTGAAAAAAACAGAAGAACTGCTGACTCATCATAAGTTACGTGAAAAAGTTAAACTCATCTTAGATAATCATGCCAACATAACCCATCATATTCACCATCCAATAGATGTTGTCATGTTTAATCTGGGATATTTACCCGGCAGTGATCGAACTATAAATACGTGTCCAGATACTACGATAACAGCCATAACGCAAAGCCTGAAACTACTTACTGTGGGTGGACTTATAACGATTGCAGCCTATCCGGGCTATGAACATGGCAGGATGGAAAACCAGGCTGTATACGAGTACTTGACAAGCTTATGCCAAGATACATTTGCTATTGCTTGTTGGTCAATGGTAAACCAAAGAAATAATCCACCAATATTGTATATAATCGAAAAGGTGAAGGAGTAAAATAGCTTGAAGGCGTTACGTCATGCAAAGATTAAAGAAATTATTGAGCGTTATGTAATTGAAACTCAAGAAGAGTTAGCGGAAGCACTTAGTAAGCATGGAATTGAAATCACGCAAGCTACCGTATCGCGCGACATAAAGGAGCTTATGCTTATTAAAGTGCCGACAGGCGACGGGCGGTATCGCTACGCTTTTCCCCCTGAGCAAAATATTGTTTTGTCACAAGCCCGCATGGAGCGTACATTTCATGATTCAATAGTTAACATTGACTATAGTCAAAATATTGTCGTGTTGCGGACACTGCCTGGCACTGCGCAGGCAGTGGCTTATACCATTGATTATGTCAAATGGCCTGAAATTATTGGCACAGTGGCTGGTGATGATACCATTTTCGTACTTGTTAAACCTATTGAAGCTGTTCCACAAGTTGTAGCCAAATTCCAATCGCTGATGGGGCGTGGAGTATAGCAGTTTTGAGAGGTGATAACAAATGCTGAAGTCACTGACAGTCGTTAATTTTGCACTTATTGATAGAGCACATATTGAATTTGCACCTGGTCTTAACATTTTGACAGGAGAAACCGGAGCAGGCAAATCGATTTTTATTGATGCATTATCAGCGATTATAGGCGGAAAAGCTTCAGGCGATTCTATCCGTAGTGGGGCGGATAGCTTCCGGGTGGAAGCGGTTTTTGATATAACAGATAACCATTCTGTAAAAAACCTCCTTGACGAGCAAGGAATTTCGCCAGAAGAGGATGGCTCCCTGATTATCACAAGACGATTGACTAAACATGGTAAAAACTCCATCCATGTAAACGGCTGTCAGGTTACTCTGACTGTACTACGAAAAATTGGCGAACAACTTGTTGATATGCATGGACAGCATGAAAACCAGGCCTTGCTAAAACCTGAGGTTCATCTGGCGCTTACTGATGCATTCTCATCTGAAACCAAGATAAAATTAGAAGAATACCGCCAAGTCTATAAACAGTGGCAAAAAATTAAAAGTGAGCTGGCTGAGCTTACACACGACGCAAGAACACGCCTGCAACGAGAAGAAATGCTTACCTGGCAAACTCAGGAAATTGCTGCTGCCGCTCTTGTCCCCGGTGAAGACGAAAAACTAGAGAATCAAATTAAGGTTTTGGCTAATGCCGAAAAAATTGCCAATGCCATATCGCGTTCCTACATGTTGTTAAGTCAAGGGAACAATGGTTTTAATGGTATAGTAGCCGGTCTTGCCGATATCAAACACCAGCTTGAATTGGCGGCACGGTACGATACCGCTCTCGAAACTCAACTAGCAGTTATAACCGAATCGTTGTATCAATTAGAAGAAACGATGGGGGAACTAAGAAATTATCAAGAAAATATTGACTTTAACCCAGCTAAACTGGCTAAGTTAGAAGATCGCCTTGATACAATTTATAAACTCAAGAAAAAGTATGGAGCAACCATCGAAGACATATTGCAGTATTATGAGCAGGCTAGTACTGAACTGGCAGCTATCACCAATTACGATGAACAGCTTGCTATGCTTGAACAAGAAGAACACAGCCTTTCACATAAAGTAGCGCAGCTTGCAGATGAGCTAGACAGATTGCGGCGAACAGCCGGCCACGAACTTGCTAAACAAATATCAGCCCATATGGCTGATTTAGGTATGCCAAAAGCACAATTTCAAGTTGCAGTTAAACGTCATGATCAATATACCCTTAACGGCGCTAATGACGTTAATTTCCTGTTTTCGGCCAATCCTGGGGAAGAACCCAAATTATTGCATAAAATTGCGTCAGGCGGCGAGTTATCACGTATTGCATTGGCCATTAAAACGGTTTGTTCTGAACGTGATGAAATCGCTACTATGGTTTTTGATGAAGTCGATGCCGGTATTGGCGGACAAACGGCCCAAAAGGTAGCTGAGAAAATTGCCAGAATTGCTGCTTTTGGCAAACAGGTTTTATGTATAACTCATCTTCCGCAAATTGCTTCCATGGCAGATTGTCATATTTATATTGAAAAAGTTGTTAAGGATGAACGAACCATAACTCATGTAACTACTCTTGATAAAGACGCACAAATTTTAGAATTGGCCAGAATGACTACTGGAGAAATAACACAATTATCCATTGATAATGCTGCTCAAATGTTAGAGATTTCTCAGCAAAAAAAAGAAAGTTGGAAAAATAAAGCGTAAGCGTAAGCTTACGCTATTTTTATTTAAAAAATACCCCAAAATGAGCTACCAAGACAATTAATACTAATATCGCCGGAATAATCCTCTTTGTATTCGGGAAATTCTAAATTTGCAGCAACCAAAAGAATGAGGTGAAACCTAAAGGTGGTAATTTTGGGAAGAATGCAATAGGGAGTGATGGAAAAAAACATGACAAGATGTAATCGCTTTATGAACCGCAGGCTAATCTTGGCAATGTTAATCATTAGCGCAATCATTGCATTTTGTTTTTCTCCTCAATTTCGGAATATTTACGGTCTTCCTATGCATATCAGGATCATCGAAGGTGAGACAGCACTGTTTGACGTAAATTTTCCTCTTACCGTCAAACTAAAGCAGGATAGTGACAGTATTCGGCTCCAAACTCCCGACTTCTTACCAACCATGGCACTATCCCGTCCGGTTTCACTCGAACCTGTTAAGCTTGGCCAATCGACGATCGAGTTCAAATTGTTCGGTATAATACCATTTCGTACTGTCCAAGTTGACGTATTACCGCCAATAAAATTAGTTCCTGGAGGGCACTCGATCGGAGTCGTGCTCCGCTCACAAGGAGTTATCGTTGTTGGTAATTCACCGGTTTTAACTATGCAAGGACAGTATGTTACTCCAGCTAAAGATGCTGGAATCACCGTAGGTGATGTCATTATTAGTATTAATGGAATTCCTGTGCAGAGTGATACCCAAGTAGCCGAAATTATAGATGAGAGTGGTAGAAAAAATCGCACTGTGGATATTTTACTGAAACGTAGTGAAGGTCAGCAACATGTAACAGTATCACCGGTATTATGCCATGACACAAAACGCTATCGCATTGGCTTATTTGTACGAGATAGCGCAGCAGGCGTAGGTACATTATCGTTTTATGAAACTGAATCAAAAATATATGGAGCTTTAGGCCACATAATTACTGACAGTGATACCAATCAGCCCATAGATTGCGAACAGGGTAAAATTGTACTTGCCACAGTGTCAGGCATTCAGCATGGAAAAAGAGGCCACCCAGGAGAAAAAATTGGTGTTTTTATTGAAGAAGATCAATTAATAGGTAATATCAGCAAGAATACCCAGTTCGGAATTTATGGTGAATTAAAAACAAATTTAAAAAATGATAAATATCCTGAAGCCATCCCGGTGGCGTCTATGAGCCAAATTCAACTCGGTCCTGCTGAAATGCTGACAGTAGTGGATGGTCAAACCATCGAACAATTCGCAATAGAAATTCAAAAAATAAACCTACAAGAAACGCCAGAAAGCAAGGGACTGGTTGTTAAAATTACGGACCAGCGACTTATCGAAAAAACTGGAGGAATCGTACAGGGCATGAGCGGCAGCCCGATTATTCAAAATGGTAAACTAATAGGAGCCATAACTCATGTATTTGTTCATGACCCAACAAGCGGATACGGTTGTTTTGTCGACTGGATGTTAATGGAAAGTGGCATCATTCCGAAAAAGGAACGTCAAACTGCCAGAAAATTGTTTAGTTTTCTGGCAGTTTTTTGTGCTAGTAAGTAACCTTTATGATAGCAATCACCTTTTGACCGTCTTAGCGTATACTATATATCACGAAGCCTACGGTGGTGGGGTGAGAGTATGGCATATCTGTGTTTTGAAGAAGTATTAGCAGCGATTAGCTCTGGGGAGTTATCACCAATTGAAGCATTTAAAAAGCTCCGTGAAATCGAAGCCAACGCTCCCTACATCCATTCTCAGTCCAATTCAGAAAACCGGATTGAGAAAATTTTAAGTGAGCTAGATAATCTTGTCGGATTAACCGAGGTAAAAAAGCTAGTTAGAGAGATATATGCATTTATCGAAATTCAGAAACGTCGGGAAAAAGAAGGTTTAAATACAGAACATTTGGTATTACACATGATCTTCAAAGGCAATCCCGGTACTGGCAAAACGACAGTAGCCAGAATTATGGGGAAAATTTTCCGTGAAATGGGGGTTTTATCACGCGGGCATCTTATTGAAGTAGAACGGGCAGACTTGGTGGGCGAATATATAGGCCATACCGCCCAAAAAACTCGGGAACAATTAAGAAAAGCTTATGGGGGTATCCTCTTTATTGACGAAGCTTATTCACTGGCCAGAGGCGGCGAGAAAGATTTCGGCAAAGAGGCCATTGATTGCATGGTAAAACTGTGGAAACAAATGCGCTTTTAACTTATGAATTAGATTGCGAACCTGACAACAACATGTTACAATAAACTCACAATATAATTGTGAGTTTATTGATTGATCTGGATTGTATACTCACAAATATATTGTGAGTATACTTTTTATGGTGGAGAGGTGTTGTAATGCATATCGAGAAACGCAAAAACGGAACCTTTTATCTAAAAGATAGCGTCTACAACCCTGAAACAAAACTTCCGAAAAATACATCTATTTATCTGGGTTCAAATCCCATCCAAGCCAAAAGTAAACTCAAAACCCTTACGAATGATGTAACATTACTATCACAAATACCAGATATTCAGTTATATGAAATTGAAATTGATAAGGTCATCAAGAAGCTGAAATCATTGGCTACCATGCAAAGTGAGGGTGTAACTAGACTGATTGCAGAATATGTAGATGAACTCTTACAGGCAAAGCAATTTATTCTTAAGGCTAAAAATGGAAT
>NZ_JBYKYF010000109.1:0-9302 GCF_057736855.1 Sporomusa sp. | reverse complement strand
GTGACTGACGCGGCGGGATATCCAGTAGCTGGCAGTCTACGATGGGCCTCGGTGGTAAAGGACGGCTTGGTAGTTGATTTCCGTGGGGCTATGGTTATTGTGGAAGAGTTAAAAGCTGAAGTGGAAGAACGGTTGGGTGTCACTCTTGACAAAGGAGCTACCGCTATTCCGCCGGGAACGGTGGGGCGTAATGCAATGGCATGTAGTCATGTTATTGCCGGAGCTGGCCTGGACCCTGTGTGCCAGGTAGACGAACCGGTAGCAGCGGCTAAAGCCCTGGATATTAGTCATGGGATTGTGGTGGATATTGGTGGCGGTACTACCGGTATTGCTGTTTTGCGTAACGGTGAACTGGTTTTTACCGCCGACGAGCCAACTGGAGGCACTCATATGTCGCTGGTTTTATCCGGGGCGTATAAAATTCCGCTGGAAGAAGCAGAGCTGATGAAACGGGACGTTTCCCAGCACCCCAAAATTATGCCGGTTGTGTTGCCTGTTATTGAAAAAATGGCTACTGTAGTAAAACAGATGTTAGCAGGCCGGGAGGAGTTTGCTGATTATCCTGTGTATGTAGTGGGAGGCACTGCCTATTTGCAGGGGTTTGAGAAAGCATTCAGTCAGGCATTTGGCCGGCAGGTCCATGTGCCGCCTCACCCTTTGCTGGTTACTCCGCTGGGAATTGCTATGTTTGGCTAATACTTGTTTTAGGCAAAAACAAGGGAAATAGCACTTTTTTGGCTAAATGCTTTAACATCTTGCGGACGTTACATATCTGGCAGGAGAATTATTTTTTCTATCGAAGTGTGCAAAGTAAGTAAAGATATCATTGCATTTCTGCCATCATACAGGTGCTTCTTATTGCATATGAGGAGAATAGGGAAGTTCGGAAGGATTACATCCTGAAACGACGCGGTCGCGCTACTGTAATCGGGGAGGAACCCTTAACCTATGCCACCGGCAAGCGGGAAGGCCAGAGGGTTCCTACAATCCGTAAGCCAGGAGACCTGCCTGTTTTGACTGTTATTTACCTTCGCGCCAAAGGTAGTACCAGAAGGACAGATTTATGAAAGTAAACCTAGCCCTTTTGGGCTAGGTTTTTGACTATATTCGCTTAAAGCTAGGATCACGCACCATATGATGCTGTACCATTGGTGCTGGGTAGATATAAAATGAGCATAATAGGAGGGATTAGCGTGGATTATGAAGCTAAAGTAGACAATTTAATTAATGGTGCAGCAAAACCGCCAAATAGCTTGGGTTTATTGGAAAAGCTGTTTAAAAAAATGCTATTGGCTTGGGGAACCATGCATCCGGAGGTAAAACCCTATCACTTGATTTTCGCCGCCGATAATGGCATCGTGGAAGAGGGAGTCGTTGATTTTTCTAGCGAAATTACGTACTTGCAGGCAAAACATATGGTAGATGGGCGGGCTGCTATTAGTTGTTTTTGCAAGGCTAATCAGGTTCCGTATGCAGTCATTGATGTCGGTATTAATCATGCAAAATCAGTAGGCATATACCGTCGGGTGGCGCCGGGGACCCAGAATTTTATGAAAGCAGCAGCTATGAATCAGGATGAATTTGACAAGGCTTGGCGCGTTGGCGAGGAGATGGTGGGATATGCTGTTGATACCCATGGTGCTAATTTGATTTCATTTGGTGAAATGGGAATTGGCAATACTACTACTTCTTCAGCCGTGTTGCATGCGATGACTGGCATACTGCCTGAATTTGTTGTCGGTTATGGTGCCAGTGCTCCAAGAACTGAGATTCTGAAGAAAAAATGTTTGGTTGTAGCCAAAGGCGTTGAACGGCACCGAGAAAGCTTTTTCCGGATCGAAGATATTATGCGGTGTGTAGGCGGTTTTGATATTGTGGCTATTTGTGCTGGGATGACAGAATGTGCTAAACGCAATATACCGTTTGTTATTGATGGTTTTATTACTGCCGTAGCCTTTGCCTGCGCTGCCCGTATGAATAAAAAAGTAGAGCGTTACGGACTGCCATCCCATATGTCCAAAGAACCGGGGATGGGCTATGCCTTGTTGTTAGGCAATATTTTGGCTGAGGATGTGCCGATTAAGGCCAACATGGCATTAGGGGAAGGTACGGGAGCGGTTTTAATGGTGTCAATGCTCAAAACTATGGCCTATACCATGTACAATATGGCTAGGCTTTCTGATTTTGATTTAAGTAAGCCGGATCCACAGCAGGTGGTTGTAAGGTAATATTTTGTTGACTGATTGCGATGTATAGCAGGAGTTGACTGCAGTAATAGCCAAAATATCCCCTGACCAGGAACATAGACATGCTAATTTTTCCCATATATTAGGGCTGGCTTGGTAGAAGGGGGGATGTTTTGTGCAAAACTGCACACGGTTTAATCTCGAGGAAATTATCAATCTTCAAAACCTGCAGGAAATACAGAATAAATTTTCGGAAGCTACGGGTATAGCTGCCGTAATTGTGGATGCTAATGGTGCGCCTGTAACCAAACCAAGTAAATTTACTGATTTTTGCTGCTATGTTCGTTCGTTTTCTGAAGGTTTTGAGCGCTGTAAGGCTTGTGATGACCGGGGCGGGCGCAAGGCTATGGAGCAACAACGTCCTGTCATTTATCGCTGCCATAGTGGCCTAACTGATTTTGCTGCTCCCATTATTGTCCAGAATGAATATGTAGGAGCCTTGCTGGCAGGCCAAGTGTTATTAGCGAAGCCAGATTCTGATTCAAAACAAGAAATGTTTAATCGTCTTTTGCCATTAGGTATGGATAAAGAAATTTTATCCGAACTTGTTGATAAAATTGCCATTATCCCGGAGTATCGCTTAAAGGCTGCTGCTGATCTGCTTCATCTTATGGCTAACTATATTGTAGAAATGAGCGCAACCAATTTGATTCAGAAGCAGCTTATGGAAGAGATGAAGGCCAAAGCCGAATTGCAGAATTTGCTCCGGGCAGCAGAATTGAAAGCGCTACAGGCTCAGATTAATCCCCATTTTTTATTTAATGCGCTTAACACGATTGCACGTTTGTCTTTGCTTGAAGGGGCCGAGCGTACCCAAGAAGTGGTCCATTCTCTGTCAGCTCTTCTTCGCACCAATCTAAGAGATCTAGAGGAGATGCGAACCTTAGAGCAAGAAATCAAGTCCATTGAAGATTATCTGAATATCCAGAAGGTGCGATTTGGGGATAGGATTCAGGCAACCATTGATATACAACCAAATCTAATGAAAATATCAATTCCAGCCCTTAGTCTGCAACCATTAGTGGAGAACGCCATTATCCACGGGCTTGAACCGAAAAAAGAGGGTGGACATATTTATATCAGTGGTTATGCTACCAATGACAAAATCATTATCAAAGTATCAGATACTGGGGTGGGAATTCCGCAGGAACAGGTGGGGACTATTTTAAAAAGAGAAAAACGCTCAAGCAAAGGTCATTTGACAGGAATTGGACTGAACAATGTGCATCAGCGTATTCAGCATTATTTTGGTGAACAATATGGTTTGCGCATTGAAAGTAAGGTGGGTCAGGGCACTAATGTGTACCTATTATTACCAGCCTATGGTTAATGAAAATAGAGGAGACTGCTATGTATACCCTTTTGATTGCCGATGACGAACAATTAGAGCGTCAGGCTTTACGCTTTATTATCGAAAAAAGATGTGCTGATGTCCGGGTTATTGGCGAAACTGGTGATGGTAAAAGTGCGGTAAGCATGGCCATTGAGGAGAAACCGGATATTATTCTCATGGATATTCGCATGCCGGAACTTAATGGACTGGAGGCCACCCGCGCTATTCGGACAGTATTGCCCAATACCGCGATTATTATGCTAACAGCATTTGATGAATTCAGCTATGCAAAAGAGGCTCTTTCTATTGGAGCATCAGAGTATTTGTTAAAACCGTTGCATCCTAATGATTTACTGCAGACACTGGCTAATGTTGTCGCCAAAGTTGGTGAACGTAAACGCAGAGAACAGGAAGAAGCTGAATTAAGAAAAACTATAGAACATGCTATGCCGTTTATCAAAAACTCTTTTATTCACGATTTAATTACCGGCAAAATTACTGATTTAGCCAGTTTTCGGGACAGAGCCGATTTTCTGGGAATCAAGGCCGATTCGGGTGTTATCCTGGTTGCTAATATTGATAATTTCAAAAAAATTACCCGAAGCGCCTCTGAGCTGGAGCGGCAGATGGTTAAGCAGCGTGTTTACGAGCATATCTGTGACATTGTCGGTCAGGAGTCGCTGGTTGTTCCGTTTGGCGGCGATGAAATTGTGATTCTGATTGGTTATACGGGCAAGATTGAGCCGCAACAGGTTGAGCCGCATGTCAGAGAGATTGCCCAAAAGATCAGAGATGGGATAACACAATTAGGGATTAGTTTGACGATTGGTATTGGCCGTTATTATGATGATCCGTTGCAGATGCACAAGTCTTATCTGGAGGCCAGCAGCGCTGAACAGCAAAAATTTTATATTGGTGATAATCAAATTATTCATATTGATGATCTGCCACATTTAAGTGAAGTTGCTTTTCGTTATCCTTTCAATTATGAACGCAATCTGTTAGACAAGGTTCGCTGTGGAGAACGTCAGCAGGCCAAGGAAATCCTGCGTCAGCTTTTACGTGAAATTTTTACAGCGCAAGCCAGTATTGAAATGGTAAAAGCCTGCGTATTGGAACTCTTGATTGTGTTATCAAGAGCGGCTGTTGAAGGTGGTGCCAGTTTGGAAAAACTGACACTGCTTAACTTTAACTGCATTAAACAATTGACAGATTGCGCTGACAGGGAAGAAGTACGTAGTTGGATACTTGATGCGTTAGATCAGTTTATGGACAACATGCTGGAAAATCGCACAAGTATGAATGTAAGGCTGATCAATAAGGCGTGTGCGTATATAACCGAAAACTTCCACAAGAGTATCTCCCTCGAAGAGGTCGCCCAAACTGTGCATTTGAGTCCCTACTATTTCAGCCGTATTTTTAAAGCGGCAAAGGGTTGCAATTTTGTTGATTTTTTAACTAAGGTCAGGATTGATAAAGCAAAACAATTGCTGCAGAACCCCGAGCAGACGATTGTACGTGTTGCTGCTGAATCTGGCTACCAAGATGCCAGCTATTTTTGCCGGGTATTTCGTCAGGAAGTAGGGGTTACGCCAAACCAATACCGGGCGCAATTTAAAATCAGCAAGACCAGTCGAAAAACTAAAAAACAAGCAACAAATTCCCAAGACATAACAAAATAATACAATTGGTTTTTTGATAATAGTCAAGTTATGAAATATATGCAAAAAAAGACTGTGAAAACAGTCTTTTTTTGTTTTTGTTTGCAAAATGCTTAGTACTACGACAAATATGTACCATAAAAGCCAGCGGGCTTTGTTCCTATTATCACTATCTACCGGAATGCTCGCAAATATGTCCTGTGATAAGGCAAGTTCATCTCAAGGTAAAATTGCAAAAAAATCTAACTTTTGTATCTGACAATGAAATTTATTCTAACAATTATTGGTCTATAAGCGGGAGTTAGAGCGTCTATGTCTCGAAAGTAAGGCACTCATATCCGCAGGGTTAACATTTGCAGTTAATCTACTTTACAAGGAACTAACAAGCTGAGCAGATTGCGAGGGATAGTCATGGTTCAGGAAAAGCCCAGAGTGGTTCAAGAATATGTACCAGGCAAACAGGTGACCTTAGCCCATCTTATTGCCAATCCAAAGAAAGAACTATGCGAGAAGCTAGGTATAGTAGATACCGGGGCGATTGGTATCTTAACCATTACGCCATGCGAAGCAGCCATTATTGCGGCAGATGCGGCTACTAAAACAGCAGCAGTACAAATCGGGTTTATGGACAGATTCACGGGGTCGGTGGTTATTACTGGTAACGTATCAGCAGTAGAGGCTGCCTTAAAACAGGTCATTAGCTTATTAGCTGACGGCCTTGGGTTTGCAGCCGCTAAAGTAACAAGGTCGTAACAGCCCATGATTATGCTGGTAGGGCCTGTAGGCGCTGGTAAGACCTCGTTGATACATGCACTCAAACACAATGATAATAAGGCTGCTAAGACTTCCAGTATTTGTTTTCATGATAACGCCATTGACACCCCTGGAGAGTATGCGCAAATGCCCCGTTTTTACACCGCACTGGCGGTAACTGCTACCAACGCCAATTTGGTACTTATGGTGCAGGATGCCACTGATTTCCGTATTACCCTTCCGCCCGGTTTTGCCGCCATGTTTCCGCGGCCGGTAGTGGGAGTGGTCACTAAGATAGATGCTCCTGGCGCTGACCAGGAAAAAGCCAAACTTCGCCTCCGGCAAGCAGGAGTTAAAGAGCCTTTTTTCTGCGTTTCTGCTGTTACTGGAGCTGGTTTGGCCGAATTAACCGCATTTTTAAGAGAAAAGGAGGTGTAAATCGTGGGTGAAGCATTGGGCATGATTGAAACCAAAGGGTTGATACCCGCTATTGAAGCTGCTGATGCCATGGTAAAAGCGGCTAATGTAATGTTAGTTGGCTATGAAAAGATTGGTTCAGGCTTGGTTACTGTTATGGTACGTGGTGACGTTGGTGCCGTTAAGGCTGCTGTAGATGCAGGTGCCGTTGCGGCCAAACAAGTTGGAGAGCTTGTTGCTGTACATGTTATTCCTCGTCCTCATAGTGATGTTGAAAAAATTCTTCCTAAACTTAAATAGTCATACATTTGGAGGTGTAATATCATGCAAGAGCAGTTAATTGAAAAGGTAATGGATGAAATTAGAAAACGCATGGAAAATGATGCGCCGTCGGCGCTTAAACAGGAAAGCGCAAAGGTAGCCTGCAATCCGGGAATTACCGAATTTGTCGGTACTGCCATTGGTGACACGGTTGGTTTGGTTATTGCCAATGTAGATTCCATGCTGCATGAAAAAATGAAACTTGATTCTAAATACCGCTCCATTGGTATTCTTGGTGCCCGTACTGGTGCCGGACCGCAGATTATGGCGGCGGATGAAGCCGTAAAAGCCACCAATACCGAAATTGTCTCCATTGAACTGCCTCGTGATACTAAAGGCGGCGCAGGCCATGGTTCGTTAATTATCTTTGGGGCGGAAGAGGTATCAGATGCCCGCCGTGCTGTTGAAGTTGCTCTCAAAGAACTTGACCGTACCTTTGGCGATGTATATGGTAATGCGGCAGGTCACCTGGAACTCCAATATACTGCCCGCGCCAGCTACGCGATTAACAAAGCTTTTGGCGCCCCGATTGGTAAAGCCTTTGGCCTCATTGTTGGCGCACCGGCGGCTATCGGTGTCTTAATGGCCGATGTAGCAGTCAAAACAGCTAGTGTGGAAATCGTCGGTTATTCCAGCCCGGCTGGCGGCACCAGCTATTCTAACGAGGTTATCCTTATGATTACTGGCGATTCCGGCGCCGTTCGTCAGGCGGTACTCTCGGCTAAAGAAGTAGGTTTAAAAGTATTAGAAGCTATGGCTGGTCCGGCTCCGTCGACAACCAAACCGTACATCTAAGAACAGGGGGAATTAACGATGAAGAGATCCAAACGCTTTGAAGTGTTAGAAACCCGCCCTGTCAATCAGGATGGGTTTGTAGCTGAGTGGCCGGAAGTTGGCCTGATGGCCATGGGCAGCCCTAACGATCCTCAGCCCAGCATAAAAATTCAAAACGGTAAAGTCGTTGAGATGGACGGTATTCCGCGTTCTCAGTTTGACTTTATTGATCAGTTTATTGCTGACTATGCCATAGATACCTCGGTTGCAGAGCAGGCCATGGCTATGTCGGATGTGGAAATTGCCAAGATGTTGGCTGACGTCAATGTATCCCGGGAAGAAGTTGTTAAAATAACCCGTGGTTTGACTGCTGCCAAGATTGTTGCTGTACTCAATACGATGAATGTCGTAGAAATGATGATGGCACTGCAAAAAATGCGGGCCAGAAAGATTCCATCCAATCAATGCCATGTAACCAATCCTCAGGACAATCCAGTACTTATTGCTGCTGATGCAGCCGAAGCCGCATTGCGCGGGTTTGACGAAATGGAAACAACCGTAGCGGTTGTGCGGTATGCCCCGTTTAATGCTCTGGCCCTCTTGGTAGGTTCTCAAGTTGGACGCGGCGGTGTACTCACGCAATGCGCGCTGGAAGAAGCTACTGAGCTGCTTTTAGGGATGAGAGGAATTACGGCCTATGCCGAAACCATCTCAGTGTATGGAACTGAAAACGTATTTGTTGATGGTGACGACACTCCTTGGTCCAAAGCCTTCTTAGCGTCTGCATACGCATCCCGCGGGCTAAAAATGCGCTTTACCTCCGGTACCGGATCAGAAGTGCAAATGGGTTATGCTGAAGGCAAATCCATGCTATACCTTGAAGTTCGTTGCATCATGATTGCTAGAGGCGCTGGAGTACAAGGGCTGCAAAACGGCTCAGTAAGCTGCGTAGGCGTTCCGGCGGCTGTTCCTTCCGGTGTTCGTGCAATCCTTGCTGAAAACCTGGCAGCCGCGATGCTGGACCTGGAGGTAGCTTCCAGTAATGACCAGACATTTACTCATTCCGATATTCGCAGAACCGCCCGTACCCTAATGCAACTATTGCCAGGTACTGACTTCATTTGTTCCGGTTATAGCGCTACTCCTAACTATGACAATATGTTTGCCGGTTCCAACTGGGATGTAGATGACTATGATGACTGGAATATACTCCAGCGCGACCTCATGGTTGATGGCGGCCTCAAACCGGTATCAGAAGATAAGGTTATTGCCATCCGCAACAAAGCAGCTAAAGCCATTCAGGCTGTATTCAAAGAGTTAGGTTTCCCGCCAATTACTGATGAAGAAGTGGAAGCAGCTACTTACTGCCATGGCACCAAAGAGATTATTAAACGCAATGTCGTAGAAGATATCAAGGCTGCGGAAGACATGATGAAACGCGGCATTACTGGTATTGATATCGTAAAGGCGCTTGCCAAAAATGGTTTTACCGACGTTGCAGAAAATACGCTAGGTATACTCAAACAACGGATTTCCGGCGACTATCTCCATACCTCGGCTATCCTTGATAAGAATCTCAATGTTATCAGTGCAGTAAACAACAAGAACGACTACCTTGGACCTGGTACAGGCTATCGCCTCAGCAAAGAGCGTTGGGAAGAAATTAAAAATATAATTTTAGAATATAAACTTAAAGATTTTTATAAAATTTTTAAAATTAATGATTAAGTTTGTGATTATTTAGTGTGAAAAATGAAAGTAATTGAAAATTGGTTCAGAGCATCTGATGGAAAAGAT
>NZ_JBYKYF010000108.1:0-9319 GCF_057736855.1 Sporomusa sp. | reverse complement strand
CTTTCAGCCCGCAACTCGCGGATGATTTTCATTATATTTGATATTACTGGCTCACACCATCTCCAGCTCGCTGTGAATATCAGAATATAACTACTCTTCCGTTCATCGTCATTTGTTTATAATATTGTTACATACATAATACATAAACTTCCACTCAGTGTCAACATTATTCTTTATTTTTATTATAAACTTTTACATTGTTTTTGTACTTTTTATGCAATATTGCACTTTGATAACAATGTATTTACAAATTAAATAACTTTTAATTTGTACTAGTCACATGAAAGTAAATATAAAAACTCGTTCCCTCAGGCCCTGATTCAACTTGCATTCGCGCCTTATGCCGATCAACAATGTTGTAACATACAGCTAACCCCAGACCAGTACCGTTTTCTTTTGTTGTTATAAATGGCATGCCTAAATTTTTAAGTACTTCGGGGGCAATGCCGGTTCCCTGATCACTGACCTTCAATATTACATTGCCTTCTTCCTTGTACGTACTTATGGTGAGTGTACCTCCCTGAGGCATGGCCTCTAATCCATTGCGGGCAAGATTTAAAATTAACTGCCGTATTTCTTTGGCATCAAGTTCCAATTCCGGAATGTTACCAAGCTCTAGCCGCAAACTACTATTAGCCATTAAGGCATTGGCTTTAATTAGCGGTGCAATAGCCTCGATAATATTATTTAATTTCATCATATTTAATTTAAGGGTTTTATTTTTGGCTAATGACAAAAACTCGGTAATAATTTCATTACCACGATCCAATTCTTCAATCATGAGGCTATAAAACGATAGCCGTTCGGTATCTTTTTCTTTTTTTCTTAACAGTTGCAAAAAGCCGCGAACCGTCGTCATCGGATTCCGCACTTCATGAGCAATGGCGGCAGCAATTTCGCCAACAATATGTAATCTATCCAGCCGAAGCATTTCTTTCTCCATAAGTTTATACTGGGTAACATTCCGCAATACGCATAATACTGTCTCAACGACCTGATTTTCATTGTATTCCGGGATAATATGAGCATTAAAATATTCTACCTCATTACGTTTGTTAATCAATTCAATCTCTAAAACGCCATCTTTTGCTTGGCCATCAATAATACTGTTAACCATACTGGTAAACTGCTTAGAAAATCCGCAATCCTCGATATGCCTGCCAATAAGCCATCGAGCAGGTATTCCGATATAATTTCCTAATACAGGATTAGCATACACTACATTACAAGATTTTGATAATCGGAAGATGACATCCTGCGCGTTTTCTACTAACGTCTTAAATTCCCGCTCTCGCTTTTGAATTTCTAAATTTTGCTCTAACACTTTATCTGTATTTCTTTTTAACGCCTGCACCATTTTATTAAACGTATTAGCCAGCACGTTAAACTCAGCATTTGCGCTGGTGGAAATTGGCACATTCGTAGATCCATCAGCAATAGCCTGAGCACCACGGATTAAAGCATCAATCGGCTCAATCACTTTTTTCTGTGCTAGTAGGTAAATAAACAGCAGCACACATAACATAGTAGCACAATAGATGTATAATATCGGATATAGCCGGGCACTAACACGTTTACTTAAGGCATATTTGTTGAAAACGGCTACAACCTTCCAGCCAGTATCATGATATACATCCACATAGACAATCTCTCCGGTTTGCTCCTCTTTCACCGCAAAATCCCTTTGTTCCTCCAAATGCATTAATTCCGGAATATTTAATTCATATGGAGTTTTTAGCAGCCACTCCGGGTGTTTAGGACTGGCAATGATTTTATTATTTTGATTAAGAATGACCAAGTAACCATCTTCCCCTATATCAATATTTTCTATCTCCTGATATAATGTCTGCAAACTCCATTTAAATACCGCCACCCCAACCACTTCATTATCTCGCTCCACTGTGTGAACAACAGTAATAAGATATTCCCCGTTTGCATTTAAGTAAGGATCTTTGGTAATATAGGGTTTGCCTCTGCTCATCACAGCATCCTGATACCAAGCTCGCGTACGGGGATCAAACACTTTTACAGTAGAAAAATCGGGATATTTCAGATAACCACCTTGACTTGTCCCTAACGTAATATGCATAATTTCCCTATACATCTGTTCCACCATCATTACATGCTGGTACTGCTCTGGTGTAAGTTGTGAAGGCTCTGCAATTATACGATCACCAATAGCCTCAAAAAGTTGTATGGTTCTTTCATCGTTAGCGAACGTATTAATTAATTTTTTTGCGAGTTTTAATTGACCGTTAACACTTGTATATACTTTTCCAATTGCATCCTTGACTGTTTTCTCAAAATCCTTTTTGGTTTCACTGGTAACCAATATCTGAACATATAAACAGCCTAAAATAAAAGGAATAGTACAAGATAAAAAAACCCCAAACATAAAAACACTTCTAATTGATGGCTTTTGCAAAGAAATCTCCCTCCTAATAACAAGTCACCACCTCTATAATTTCTCCAATTTTTGGAAATAACCTTTTTATAGATTGCTAGATTTGTCTTTTTGTATTTCTGCTTTTGTCGTAAGCCTACTTCCTAATCTATAAAAAAAGCGCTAACCCTAGTTAAAATAATTAGGGAAAGCGTTCTTGTTTTATCTGAATTATACAGATAAGGCAACTATCCTTACCAGCTATCATGAAGACAGATATAAATCCAATTATGAGCCTGACCTAAGAGGAAAAAGCTGTGCATTTACCTTGCTGCTGTACCAAATGCAATATAAATTATTTAGGCCCAATAAGATATAAAATTAGCACAGTTATTCCTAACGTGCTAACGCCAAAAATAAAATAGGGTATGATATCTAGTACAATATCAAGAAACATGTGCATTTGAGTACGAAATTTTGACTCAGACATAATACATCTCCTCTCAGCAGCAGCTGGCACTTACATCTTATCATCATTTTAACATATTCCAACATGATTCCGAAACTATACATAATAAAAATTGTCGCAATTTATCCACTTTTCTTGCCGTTTTACGCATATTTTGCTCAATTTTAGTAACTTTTTCATCTACCCATGCCCTCTTCTTATCTGTATTACTATTTCCCAACGGTAAACAATGGTTAAAGATGGCTTTTCATTCAATACTTTGTTGTCTATTATCTGCATTTTTTATTTCATTGTCATATTTTTGTCAAATTAATGTTATATAGTACTATTAAAACCATATTAAGGAGATGACTGTGATGAAAAAAATTGCCTGTTTAATAGTCCTTACCTGCTTTCTTGTTACCCTTTCGGGAACAGCTTTCGCCTGGAGTGATCGCTCCGAAGGACGTCCGTATCAGCATCGCTTTACTCAACCTAGTATATCAATATGGCATGAACATAATGATGAATTTCATGTAAAATCAACTAACCTGCGCAGTCAACACGTATTTTCTGGTATAATTCAAACCGATGGACGTTTTTATGATATTGAAGAACAAAACTTGGAAAATGGTGATTATATTAAATTGAACCGTGAACGCAATGTAATTCGCTTTCGTTTGACTGGTCGCGGGTTTGATGAATTTAGCTTTAAAGTAAGAAAAGGAACTATCTTAAAATTTGATCTCAAAAAAGACGGCAGTGACATGCCCCGCAAACAAATATTTATTGGTAAAGATGGCTGGCACCCTAGAGATAATCGGTTTATTCTCAGATAACGGTAACAGCCACTAACCTAGTCTGTCTGAAACATTAGCCAATCGTTGGATGATTCACAACATAAGATAAACACGTTTGCTGCACCATGCACCGTCATGTATATTGTTATATTGACTTTGCTTTATAACCGACGCCCATGTGGGCATATAACAAAGAGGTTGTTCGTCCTATCGCTGAACAACCTCTTCATTCTCCAATTACACAATAATCTTTTTTTGAGGAAAAGAGTAGTAAATCCACTTTAGCATGATACCTCACAGACAGAGTAAGCTAATATCAGTTTCCCTGATTTCTGGTGCCAGACACTGCCTTCTCCGAATCATTGCCAATCACGGGAAAATTCCAGCCGTATTTAATACAGCCAAGCCGCAAACCTGTGGTAATACCAAAGCAAAGATACAAGGGTATATCGCCGACATAGTACTGCTGAGCATAATAAAAGGCAATAGCGCCTACAATAGTCGTGATCGCATAGACCTCCTGGCGAAATACATACGGAATTTCCTTGACAAACACATCCCGCAAAACACCACCGCCAATTCCTGTGATTACAGCAACTGTCGTAACAATCCACAGCGAATCCAGGTTGTGCTGGATGGCAAGATTAGCACTTGTAGCCGTAAAAGCACCCAATCCGATGGCATCAAATATCTGTATCGTATTTTTGAATCTCTCCAACCAGCGATAAGTGAAAAAAACGCCAATCGTAGTGAGTGAACTGATAATAAAAAAAGTAGGATCCCGGAAGGTTAACGGCGGTGTATTACCAATAATCACATCACGCATGATTCCTCCGCCAATCGCAGTCGTTATAGCCAATACTAATACGCCAAAAACATCTAACCGCTTATGAATCCCTGTCAATGCACCGGAAACCGCAAATGCAATGATTCCCGTGACTTCAAATATGGTCCATGCCATTGCTTCTGCCTCTCTTATAGATTAACCTAATTTGCTTCTTATCTCCATTCTACCATATAGCAGCTAAAATTTGTTATAAGGCAAAAAGTTAAGATTTTTCAGTTAATAGCAGAACAGTTTAATATAGATTGCCATTTATTCAGCACCGTACTTAGCGTGCAATAACCCCGCTGATCGCAATCAGCGGGGTTATTTGTGCTTTAGAACTTATAAGTAACGGTCGTACGGAAGGATCTGTAATCTTCGCCTTTGTCAATCGTTTTCATATCTTTGTAGAACAGATCAAAGGTGGTATTGGCATCGATCTTATGGGAGAAGCCATAGTACATACCTTTGCCATTGGTATCATAGGTAGTCATGCCTTCAAAAGCTTCAACATTGCCCTCTACCCGGTTGTAGATAGCAAATATGGAGTTTTTCTTGTCAAGATCATAGCTTGCCCCAATCGCATAGCCTTTGTCGTTAGAATCTGCATCTGACTTGCCATATTCACCGAAATAGGTGGCTTTGCCTGCGGTGTAAGAAGCATTGATTCCATAATGCGTGGAATCATCGCCGTCTTTACGATCGGTGACTTTCGCTAATGTGGCCCCCAGTTTCCAGTCTTTGGCTGGACTATAGGAAGCATCAATTGCATAGATTTTCGCTTCATCGGCATTCTTATCCCAAGGTTGTCCCCAAGCCTGACCGGCAACTAACGTAAGATCAGTAATACCAGATTTGCCGGTAGCCTTAACACCGTCAATAGCTCCCGTATGTTTACCGAAGTAACCAGTAGAATCCACCAAAAGGCCTTGTCCCAAGAATAAGTCTTGACGCCCAATGGTATAGTCAAAACCTTTGCCTTTTAGAATAAAGCCAAAACGGTCAATGGTGGTTGCATGATCATCATGATACTCAGCCTGATAAAAGTCAGCCCCAACATTATCACTTGAAAGGAATTGAGTGGAGAAACGGGTGTAGAAAGTGAGGTTTTTGGCAACTTCTGAAGTGGCGTTCAATCGGAACCAGAATTTGCCACCATCTTTGTCATTCTCATTCCAGCGGTAGTGAAGTTTCACATCTCCGTTTAACTGGAACTCGGGAAACGAGGCAGCCATGGCCGAGCTGGCGCTTAACAGCATCACGGCAGCAAGGGATGTCGCAACAGTTTTTTTCATTAATGTACTTCCTCCTTTATTTTTCTTAACATGATGTAAGGATAACCCTCGCCTGTTTGAAACGCTGATCCAACTGATAAACGGCACTCATTTTTTAGCATTGGCCTTGAAACTTCCTGGTACTGCCAGCTTCGCTGCCATAACCTATTTACCAAATTGACATTATGATTTTGAAAATAATACCTAACTAGGATAAGCTCACTAAGCACACCACGGTTATGTAGCAATGCCAGAATAATAAATAACACCTACGAAGCTTGTCCCTGCCAAAAAATTGGTTCCGTCTTTCAGTTGGCTTGCGCTCAAGACAACACAGAGACCCATATTGGTAATCCTAAATCATTAGCCACCCGCAGGTAACTACGGTAATCATAGTTTCGAACTGACTCCTTAGTGAAATTAACCAGTTTTTGTAAAACCATGTTTTTCTCACTCGCTCAGTTGTCAATTATCCGCACTATATTACTTATATATAGTAATCGGCTGACAGTAAAACTGTCAATACCCTATACCAGAAATTACTGAGAATTTTTTTGAAAAAATACCATAATTAGTAAAAGAAAAATATGCCGAACAAATGGCTGTAACCTTACTGTTTAGCAAGCAATTTTAATGGGAAAAATATCTAAATAATTAGAGTTAGTTGATTCTCTATAATCCGCACGTTGCATATAATGTACCGGAGGGATATATATGTTTACAGATTTCTTTTCCGGCATGGTTTCTTTATTGATGATTCCCATCTGTACGGTGGCCTTAACTTGGGTAATATGCAAAATTACACCAGATCATTAAGGTCTTTTTTTTTTTTGCATTTTGCTTAAGCCACTACCTGGCTCCTGTCCTCAGCTTCGTCTTCATTGGTATAAGAAAGTAAAGATGGGTAACTATAGGACTATACTTTATCTATTAGTTTACAGACAATGATTAATAAACTGTGCAGAATTGTTATTTTGTTATTTCCATAAATACAATATATTGAGGAGCGTGAAATAATTGGGACAAAATGAACAACTACAAGCAGTGTTTCCCGCAGAATCAGATATCCCAGAACAATTTCGAATAACCAAACCCATACAGCAAAAGCAGTATCTAGTTAATGGTGAACTCAAGCAGTGGGATGGTCCCTACCACGAAGTGGTTTCGCCAGTACTAGTGCGAAAAGCCGGAGCCATTCAGCCAGTACGCCTTGGTTGTTATCCTGTCTTAAGTGAAAAGGAGGCACTGGAAGCCCTGGAGGCTGCCGTTAAAGCGTATGATAACGGTTGCGGTCTTTGGCCTACAATGACGGTGGAAGGTCGAATCCGTCACATGGAAATTTTCGTCCACAAAATGATCGAAAAACGGGAAGAAATTGTTAAACTTCTCATGTGGGAGATTGGGAAAACACTGCCGGATTCAGAAAAAGAATTTGACCGAACAGTGGATTATATCCGGGATACTATCGAAGCCCTTAAAAGTCTGGACAGGGAATCCTCCCGTTTTACCATTGAGCAGGGAATTATGGCCCAAATACGACGTGCCCCATTAGGAGTTGTATTATGTATGGGTCCATACAATTATCCGCTCAACGAAACCTTTACCACCCTAATCCCAGCTCTGATTATGGGAAATACAGTAGTCTTCAAACCTCCCAAACTAGGTGTATTACTGCATTATCCGCTGCTGACCGCTTTCCATGAGGCTTTTCCGCCTGGCGTGGTTAATACCGTATATGGTTCCGGTCAGAACGTAGTAGGCCCAATTATGCGCTCCGGCAAGGTCAACGTACTAGCCTTCATTGGTTCCAGCACTGTGGCCGACAAACTAAAACAGCAACATCCTAAACCGCATCGATTACGTAGTGTTTTGGGGCTGGAAGCCAAGAACGCCGCAATTATACTGCCAGATGCGGATATGGATCAGGCTTTAGAAGAAACCTTAGTTGGTTCTTTATCTTATAATGGTCAGCGTTGCACTGCCATCAAAATTCTGTTTGTGCATAACCAAATCATTGATACATTTATTAAACGATTTTCAGATAAAGTCAACAGTCTTAAATTAGGCGCCCCCTGGGACCCTGATGTCAAAATCACGCCGCTGCCGGAAGCCAGCAAAATCGGCTATCTACAGGAACTCATTGCCGATGCGGTTACCCATGGCGCTTCTGTGGTCAATCCAGGCGGTGGTGACAACTATGCTTCTATTGCCAAACCAGCAGTCTTGTATCCGGTCAATGACAATATGCGAATCTACACCGAAGAGCAATTCGGCCCCCTGGTCCCCATTGCTGTATATGAAGATATTCGTGATCCCATCCGCTATGTCATTGAATCAAATTACGGACAGCAGGTCAGTATTTTCGGGACAGATCCAGACATGATGGCCAGTCTCATCGATCCCCTGGTAAACCAAGTCTGCCGGGTAAATATCAATAGTCAGTGTCAGCGGGGACCAGATACTTTTCCCTTTACCGGAAGAAAAGATTCGGCAGAGGGTACTTTATCGGTAACTGACGCATTGCGGGCATTCTCTATTCGAACTTTGGTAGCTGCTAAAACCACACCTGCCAACAAGAAGTTAGTTACCAATATCATTAAAGAAGGCAAATCCAAATTTTTATCAACCGATTTCCTATTATAAACTTGAAGAGGCTGACAGCGAGAGGATTGTCCACTTAAATCCTTAATATCTTTGCTTTGTTTTAAGGCTCCTGGTCCATCTTGCGCCACAGCGACTTCGGCTTCCCCAAAAGTTTTCATATCATTAAGCACATGGAGTGATGCTGTAATGAGCGACATGCCCAAAGCAGCACCAGTTCCCTCACCTAGATTCATATCCAGCTTCAAATAGGCTGGTACTCTTAGCAAACCGAGCAGCTCTCTATGTCCCGGCTCAGCCGCAAAGTGCGACCCAATCAAATAGTCTTTCACCATGGGAGCCATCTGCACCGCAAGCAGGGCGGCAGCACTGGTAACAAGACCATCGAGCACTATGGCTGCTCTCCCAGAAGCTGCACCAATAATTACCCCAACCAAGCCTGCCATCGATAAATTGCCTACTTTTGTCAAGACATCCAAAGAATCATGCTTATCAGGCTCATTGACTATCCAAGCTCGTCTGATAAGCGCCCGTTCACGTCCAGTGATGTTCTCAAGCGGCTGTTCACTATAGCAAGAGGCAACCGCCAAACCAGAAATCGTTGCCGCTATTCCCATTTCCCCCAAGCCAATGACCTGCACACCAGTGTTTATAGTCTCAGAAGCAATTTTGATTCCGATCATTATGGCTTGTATAACCTGTTCCCTGGTTAATGCCGGACCTTGCAGCATATTTTTCGCACCATAAGCAATTTTTTCATGTCTAACGTTGGAATAAGGGGGCAATTCAGCAGCAACACCAATATCCACTAAAATTGGCGTAGCCTTGGCATGCTCAGCAAAAACATTGATTGGCGATTTGCCTTGGCAAAAGTTTTCAACTTTTTGGATAGTGGGTATGTATTCATATCTACATCTGGCAGCAATGGTTGCTTCGTTATCGGCGGCCATAATGATAATGCCTTTAGCCAGATTACGGGGACGTGAA
>NZ_JBYKYF010000107.1:1425-9379 GCF_057736855.1 Sporomusa sp. | reverse complement strand
GCCAGATCAGCCATGGAAGATATGGGTATCAAATTAGGGATAGTCAGTATAAAGATTGTCCAGTAGAATTCAAAAAGTTATGTTTAAGTGTTAATACTATGTCTTTAGCTATAAAAGAACGAGAAGGTTACTTACAATGTCATAATAAGCAATTAGAGGAGCAAGTAGCTAGTCAGACTATTAAGTTGGCGACTTTACATAGCGAACTAAAGCTTCAAATGGATATGGTCAGAGCGACAGAAGAAAAGTATCAGGTATTGTTTAATACTATTGATGAAGCCATCTTTGTTTTTTCTTCAGATTCGGATGGATGTGTGAGCAAATTGTTAGAGGTAAACGATGTTGCTTGCAAACGACTTGGTTACTATAAAGAAGAATTACTCCAGATGTCGCTATTAGACATAATTTTACCCCAGAATAAAGATGGCATTATTCATTTTGTAAAAAATTCAAGAATAGGTGATAAAATTCAGGCAGTTTTTAAAGCTGCTTATCTTACCAAAGATGGAAAGCAAATACCGGTTGAGATTAATCTGCATTCTTTTTACGATAATAATCAAAAGCTGTTTTTTTGTATTGTTCGTGATATTAGCGCAAGATTTTTGGCAATGGAAAAAGATAGGGAAGTGGGTTACAAATTAAAAAAATTGCAAGAAATAGTTGCATTAGGGGTTATGGCTGGTAGTTTCGCCCATGAAATTAGCCAACCCCTTAACTCGATAAAAATGTCAGCAAGCAGTCTGCAGTATTTGTATAAGAAAGGCCATTTTACCGAAAATGCAGCGGGTATTGCTGAGATCATGGAGGAAATTGGCGAGATTTCTAGGCAGGTAGAACGTGTATATGCGATTATTAATAACATTAAGGATTTTATGCGTAAAGATGTTTCAGCTCAAATACCACTATCGATCAATGAAGCCGTAGATGCAGCGATTAACACTGTTTTTCGTCATACCTGGTGTCAAGGTATCCGTTTAAAAAAAGAATATGGATCTAATTTACCGCAAGTGTATGGCAATCAAATTCATATCGAACAAATCATCTTTAACCTGACAAGCAATGCTGTGCAAGTATTAGAGGATTATAAGATAAATGGCCCTAAAGAGATAGTCGTTGCTACCTATTTTAAAGATTATGTAACTATCGAATTCAGCGATAATGGTCCTGGTTTAGATCAAGAGACTATGGACCTTATTTTTGAACCCTTATTTACCACTAAGTCTAGTTGTAAAAATATGGGGTTAGGCTTGTCGATTGTAAAGTCCATTGTTGAATCCATGAATGGCAGAATTAGCGTTAATAATAAACCGGAGGGCGGAGCTGTTTTTAAAATTGAGTTACCGCCTTGCCACTAATGATACAAAAAGCAGACATGGCGGATAGTAATAATTACTATCCGCCATGTCTGCTTTTTGTATTGTATAAACTGTTAACAGCTTTTTATAATCATTTTAATAAAGGAAAGAGAGGATGATTTCTGAATAGAGCCTTATCTGGCTATAGGTTGGCAATAACTTCTTTGACTTTATTATCCTCAAATGGTTTGATAATAAAGTGGCGTGCTCCGGCCTTAATTGCTTCGATAACATTATTTTCTTGACCTAAGGCTGAAATCATAACAACAACAGCATTGGGGTCAATGGCTTTTATTTGCCGGAGGGCAGTGATTCCGTCCATTTCTGGCATAGTAATATCCATTGTCGTAATATCTGGTTTGAGTAATTTGAACTGCTCAATGGCTTCCTGACCAGTGCCAGCCTCGCCGACGATTTGACAACCGCAATTTTGTAACAAAGATTTTAGTTTCACCCGCATGAAGAGGGTATCATCCACAACTAAAACTCGTTTACTCATAAATAATCACTTCCTTAGAATTTATCTAACACTCATATTACCGCGCATGCTTTTCCACCAGCGGTTTAGCTTGATTTCAGCAATTTTAACGGCTTCGAGAACTTCGGTTAAGTCGGGGAACGGTTTCAATAAATAATCACATGCACCAGCTTCCATGGAACGCATGGTTTTTTCCATGGTAGAGTAGCCTGTCATCATTATGATTTGTGCCAACGGGTCATAGTTTTTGATCTGGACTATTAGTTCTAAGCCATCCATTTCAGGCATTACGATATCAGAAAAAATAATGTGGTATTTTTGGTGCCGAATCATATCCAAAGCTTTGATCGGGGATGTTGTATAATCAACATCATAACCTTCTAACTGCAGTAATTGGCTTAAAGCTACAGCCAATTCTTCTTCATCATCAACGATCAGTAATTTTAATTTAGGTGACATATTGCTAACCTCCATAGTGTAATTGGGTAGTAGGATGCATTACGGCTTGGTAGGGGGAGGAAAATAGGGGAATACCACCCACTAGGCTGCCGGTTGCTTCCAGAACATTTAAATGGCGACGGGTGTAGGGACCATCGGAAATGGCAAAAACTGAAATCCCATGAGGCGCTAACGTGGTGCGCAGATTAATAAACTTTTTCAAAATGTTTGTTTCTAACACCGGGGCTTTGCTTAAATCAATTAAAACAATTTTTATGGTTTCTGAATTAGCGAGTAAAGAATTTAGGTGTGAGTTCCAGTTACTAACAAGATCAGAAATAGTAATAAAGACAAAATAGGTACGGTTGCACAAAGCAGAAAAAACAGTTTCCCATATCATTTGAACAATGCGTCGGGAAACAATAGCTTGTTTATCGTCTTTGTGCTGTAGTTCCATGTTTACCGCATCATACAGTAAAGCGGAAAAGCGGGACCAGGCAGAAAATCCTCCAGGTAGCCATTCCAAAGAGGCACTATCTTTTATTCCCCAGCGTGACAGTGCTTCCACCTTATCAAAAGTAGATTGTCTTCCAGAATGAGAAAGTAAATTGTTTTGCAATTTAAAGATAAGGGTATTGAACTGCTCGATTTCCTGTAGTACAGGTGTGTTGACTTTCGTCTGCTGGTGGCTGAGATCAGATAGTTTAATATTAACAATATCGCCTATATTTTTGATGTTTTTTTCAAGCTGGCTGATAGGGGCATTTGTCAGTAAAATAACAGATAAACTATTATTTTTTGTCGAAAAATGTTCATAAATGATTTGGCCGAATTGTTTTAGGACCTCAATAAGTAAAGTGAACTGAGCTTTAGGCATTAATGCTGAGTCGGCTATTGTTGCCGACAAGTAGACCGTACTTAGTTCATCATTCTCATTTTTTTTCATAGAAGATGGCAAAGAAAGGGTTAGGTTATTAAAAAAAGAAGCTATCCGAGAATCTTCCGCACTCGGGGGAGAGCCAGCTTTATAGGCATCTAATTGATATTTTAATATGTCGATAAATTGAAGCATTAAATTAAATGTGTTGGCATCAACCAATTTGGTCTGTGCCCTCAACGGTTCAAGAAAATCTTCGCCTTTGTGGGCTGTTTCGGCTAACATGTCAAACCCTAAAGACTGAGCTCCGCCTTTAATACTATGGACAGCACGAAATACGGCATTAACGGCTTTGGTTACGTTTTCGGATTGTTCTTCTGCTAATAGTATTGTTTCGGCATGAAAGAGCATTTCTTCTGATTCTGCAAAAAAGATAGCCATTAATTCTTGTTCTTGTGGATCTATATTCACGATGGATCACCTTCCTGCTTTTGCTGTGATGGCAGAGAAATTTCAAAGGTAGAGCCTTGATCAATAACACTTGATGCGCTAATTTTTCCATTATGTTCTGTGATAATACCGTGGACAACTGATAATCCTAGACCAGTTCCGCCAGCGGTTTTTGAGAAAAACGGTTCAAAAATTAAAGGCATATCAGCAGGTGATATACCACAGCCATTATCGGTTATGGTGATGGATACCCAGTTTCTAGATTCAGGTTGATTGGCAGTTATTTTGATCAAGCCTAATTTTTTTCCGCTTTTATGGATGGCGTTAATCCCATTTTGCAGTAAGTTAATAAATACTTGTTCGATTTGTTGTTTGTTACCGTAAAGAGAAATATTTGGCGCAATATCGCGGATTAGGGTAATGTTTTTAACGAAATGTTGGTCACTGGCAATTAGAGCCCAAGCGGTATCAATACACTGACTTAAATTGAAGGAAGTCTTTTCTTTTTGTTCTTGCCGTGAAAAACGTTTTAAATTGCTTACGATATTGGTAATCCGGTCAACTCCTTGATGGATGGCGTTAAGTGGGCGCTGAATCGTTTCCTCCTGAGTCTGTAGATGACGAGAGAGTATTTCGGCGTTAATTTTAATGAAAGTTAAAGGATTGTTGATTTCATGGGCTATACCAGCTATCATCCGGCCAATCGTGGCAAGTCTGTCAGCGTGTTTTAATTCTTCTTCTTTTTGTTTGAGTCGGTTTATTAATTCACGGTTGTATTGTAATCTGTCTTCCAACGTTTTGCTTAACGATTTGTTATCACTGCATCCATCCTGGGGCGATAGTTCTTCCATCAGGGTGATAATGCCCTGGTTAGTTAAAGAGAGTTCGTTCAAAAGATTGGCATTATCTTTTTGTAGGCGGTAGATAGTGCCAAACAGGTTATATATAATCGTAAAAAGTTCATCAGTAAGTTGTTTGATCATGATCGGTTCCTGACTATCATAATTGTAGCGTCATCATTTTCTCGTCCCCAGGTTGTTAAAATTTCTAAAGCAAATTGGCATACAGGTTTTGAATGCAGGTGGGCTGACACTGGAAGATCCCATTCCGGACGAATACCGTCTGTAGTAATTGTTAAAACACTATTACATTGCCAGGGGAGGGTGGCAATCTGTATAGGCGGTAATTTAATACCAAGGGTGCCGTTTTGATTCAATAGTTTTTTATAGAAATTACCCGAAAATAAACGACCTTCAACATTACCTAACGAAAAGTAATGTAACGTAGCTGTGCGCCTATTGATAATAGCCAAAAAAATAACAGCACCCCGGGTTGATACCATACGTTTATGGCATAGTTGAATTAACTGGGGAAGTGGCAGGTTGCGAAATTCCTCAAGACAGTGTTTTAGTATTTTTGCAGTTTCAAAAGCTGCGGTGCCATGGCCAAGAGCATCAAAAACCCCAACCATGCTCCAGTCGTTGGCTTCGAAAATATAAAATCCGTCACCATTTACTTGGGATCTGGGATGTGGGCGTGATTGGACGCAGATATCTAGGAAAGGGTGACCGTATTTTTTCGAATATTTGGTTAGTTTTAGAGTTGTATTTTGGTCACTGAGTTTTGGCGAAAAGCTGTCTGACAACCGCAGGATGGTACCTAGTCTGCCACTCAGATTGCTGTCGGTTTGGTAGCCATTACCGAGGGTTTTTATAGCATTTTGAAGATCAGGATGACCAGCGTTTATGACAGCAAGATCTATTGCATTATCCGGGCAGATAAGGTACGTAATGTGGCTGCCAGAATAGCAGCGGGTATATCGGTATAAAATTTTGGCTAATTCTGTAGTAATCAGTGCTAATTGTGCCTTTTTTAAGCCGTAAAATACACAGCTACAGTAATTAAGCATTACGCATCGCGCGATAATTATATTGAACTCGTTTAATGGTTTTACTACTACTATAAATCTATCCCTCACTTTCGCCATTTGGTTATTTTAACAATAGTTCCTTCTCCGAGTTTCGAAGTAATGGTGAATTCGTCCATTAGGCGGCGAGTACCACTCAAGCCTAAGCCTAGGCCTCGACCTGTTGAATAACCTGGAGTCAGTGCTAATGTTATGTCCTTAATACCAGGTCCAATATCGGTAAATACAAACTGCAAGCCTTTGGTGTATTTGCTATTGGAAACTTCGGCATATTCCATCCAGCCATAGCCGGCATATAGCACGATATTTCTTGCTAGCTCACTGACAGCAGTAGTAATGCGGGTTTGGTCTACCAGCGAAAAGCCTGCAGTCACAGCAGCCTTGCGGGCAGTCAGCCGGGCGACAACAACATCCTCCTCATTGTTTATATCAATTCGCATAATGAGATCCTGAGTTTGATGAACTCGTAATTCCAAGATATTTTAGAGCTAAGTCAACTGATGCTGCTGTTTTAATCCCGACAAAATTGAGACCCATTTCCACCATTGTCAATGCAACGTCAGGTCTGAGTCCAACTAAAAAAATATTATTGGAACCTAAAAGTTTGGCTATGGATGCTAGGTCTGTCAGAACACGCACAGTATAGGAGTCAACAGTAACCAACTGGGAAATATCAAGAATAAGACCAGGCGAGCGAAATCGGGCCATTTCTGTAAGAATAGCTTGCTGAGCATCTTTTATCGACAGGTCATCCAAATCTCCTTTCAAAACAACTACTGGAACCTGTTGAATTCTAAAAATAGCGTATGCTGTCATACGGATATTACTTTTTTACCAAGGATTTGAAACGCAAGTTCTAGGCCATCGGCCATAATGGCCCGAGTAACTATTCCGCTCAGATCGATGCCGAGGTGGACAATGGTTTGGGCTACCTCTGGACTGATACCAGTAATAATCATGGTTGCACCCAAGAGTTTTACGGCTGATGCTGTTTTTATAATATGATTGGCCACAAGGGTATCCACCATGGTTACACCGGTAATATCAAAGATGGCTACAGAGACTTTTTTTTCTACAATGTAATTCAACAAGTGTTCTGTTATCTGTTGAGAACGTTTACTGTCAAACGTCCCAACAATAGGAATTGCTAAGATGCCTTCCCATAGTTCGATGATCGGAGCGGACAGTTCCCACATGTCATGTTGTTGTTGTACGATAAGTTGTTCACGGCTTTCTGCAAACACTTCAAACATATAGAGTGCTGCTTGATCTAAGAGAAGATGAGTTTCTTCGGCGTTGCAATTATTCCCGCATATACTGGATAGATATGGTCTAAGTGCCATTACAAATATAGATGTTTCAGACGGTGTTAAGCCTGCTTGCGCACCTCGCCGGGAGATATCAGTCAGAGTTTTAAGTAAACCTGTAACTAACCCTTTATTAGCAACAGAAGCCATAAATCCTGTAATTAATTCAATTCCCAGATGCTCACATTCTTCGGATGTAATGTTGTTGTTGGTTAGCCAGCGGGTCTTGACTACATTATTTAACCAACCTTGATATATTTTTCGGATATTGTCTTCTGACGATGTTGCTGCAACATCTGTATAATCCAAAATGAACCCTCCTAGCTATACATATCATAAAGAGTTACTTATTTTAAAAATAACTGCAAGAATTATGCCAATTTTTACATTCTGTAACTGGATATTGAAGAATAGATTGTATTATCCAGCGTGATGGAAATGATAGTGGTGGTGAAAGAAAATACATAACAAACAACACATTGTGTAGCAAAATGCGACACAATGTGCTTACGATAATTCTTAATCATATATTTGTAATGAAAAAATAGGCAATCTTAGTGTAAATACGTTGGCATATTTTTTGCATAAATTAAAAAATGCCTTTCTATCTAAAAATAAAATAGTATAAACAGGTGCACAGCTAAAGGGAGAGGGTTTATATGAAAATTTTAATTGTAGATGATTCAATTTTGGCTCAAAGAATTATGGCAAATCTTATGCAAGAAGTGGTTCCTGAAGCTGAGATATATATTGAGAAAAATGGCCAAGATGGATATTGTCGCTACTGTGATATAAAGCCAGATTTAGTATTACTAGATTTACTTATGCCTGTTGTAAATGGTTTCGAATTGCTTGGTCGCATTAAAGCGCACCAACATAAATCGCTGGTTATTATTGTCTCAGCCGATATTCAAAAAAGTGTAAAAGAAGAAGTTATTGGTCTGGGCGCAATGGATTTTGTGTCTAAACCTTTTAATCGAGAAAAAGCATTATATGTTGCTGAGCAAGCCAGAAAGTGGTGCAATTATGCTTAATGAGCTGCAAAAAGATGCTTTTCAGGAGTTTATGAATGTGGGCATTGGCCAGGCAGGAAGCCTTTTGTCGGAGATGATAGAGTCCAGG
>NZ_JBYKYF010000107.1:0-1415 GCF_057736855.1 Sporomusa sp. | reverse complement strand
TTGAAATTCTTACAGTAAAATCAGGGAAAGATTCTGTAAGAAATTGCTTTGCCGGCATCAGCGACGGCCATGTAATTTCATCATCCTTGCAATTTGGGCGTAAGTTCAAAGGAAAAGCCCATCTTCTTTTTCCCATGGAACGCGTGCAAAAAGTGTTGAACTGTTTTATTGGGGAGTATGAGGATCAAGAGCCATATAGCATAGCTTTTTCTGATACCGATATTGATGTTATGCGTGAAATCGGCAATATTATCTTAAATACGATTATGGGAAGCTTGGGCGATTTGCTTAACATGCGGCTGGAATATTTCGTACCAGATGTTGAATTTTTCGATCTCAAAAAACTAGATGTGACCATTGAAGCAGAGGAGGAGTCCTATATTGTGATTATCCAGACGTATTTATATTTGCGGGAAATCGATGTGGATGGTGCAATACTGATTATCCTAAGTCTTACTTCTCCATCATTTCTTATTGAAAAAATTGATCGTCTATTAGGAATGTATTAATGGAAAATGTAGGTTTTGCGTTACTTCAAAAAATGCAAATGGGTATTGTTGTGCTTGATCAAGATTGCCGTATTGTGTTCTGGAATGACTGGATGCAGCGATGGACAGGTTGGCAAGCAGCTCAGATAGTAGGAGAACCCATTACGAAATACTATCCAAAATTCTCTCAGGGATACTACAAAACAATATTAACTGATGTACTTAAAGAAAGAAAAAGCCGATTTTGTGCAGGAGCTATTCATAAAACTCTATTTTCTCCAGCTGCTCACATGCAACAAAACAATATCAAGTTTTGCCAAAATGTTTATTTCGATTCTATTATTGTTAGCGGACAGGTATATGTTTTGATACAAGTGATGGATATTACCAACCAACAGCAACGGGTAACTAGGTTAAAAAATCTAGTTAAAGAAGTAGATTCCAGCTCGCATAATGCAGAATCTAGTTTATTTATGAAAAACATCACATGTGAGTTTGCCAGTTCTATAACTAATATTCCCATATTAGAAAACCAGACAGAGCACATTGATTATCAACAATTGTTTAAAGATTTACCAGTAGGGTTTTGTTATGTGAAACTTATTACCGGACCTAATCATAAGTTGTATGATGGGATTATCTGTAAGGCCAATCACGAAATCTATAAGATACTTAAAATGGATGATGGCACGGCAGAAGGACGTCAACTATCTGAATTTGCTGAACTCATCCCAGATGTCAGTTTTGAAACTTTGCAGCTTTATTGGAATATAATCAGCCGTGGACAAAAGGTTGAGGTTGAAAAATACCTACCTTCGATAAATAAATGGATAGAATTTTTGGCCTATTCGCCTGAACCTGGGTATGTTGCTATAATCATGCAAGATATAACTAAAGGTAAGCAGCACGAAGGAGCTCGTGTCGAAC
>NZ_JBYKYF010000106.1:0-9385 GCF_057736855.1 Sporomusa sp. | reverse complement strand
GATTATGCCGCTGCAGGAACTCCAAATGCAGTCCCTGCGGCAACGCCATTTCATTCAGGAGAAGGTAATGCCAATAACTTGCCCAACCCTCATTCATAATTTTAGTTTCCACTTGGGGCATAAAATAAAAGCTCTCTTCTCTGACAATATTAATTAAATCCCGTTCCCAGTAAGACAACTTACCCTTTTCACTTAAAAACCATAATAAATCAGTTTTAAGTCGGTCAGGGATTTGTTCCGGCGACTCCTTCGCCAGTTCATTTTTTCCCGGCGGTTTTCCCTCACCTTGCCGTCTGACTTGAAACCGCAAAGCGTGAGCCGCATCAAGAATACGTTCTACTTTTTTAAGTCCAATACTGGGGTCTGCTATATAATCCCGCACCCGATTAGCATGGGATTTAAACATTTCAACCGTTAGCTCTGCCCGGGTATTTTCTTTAAACAGTCGATTATTTTTAAAAAAATCATTATGGCCGAACACATGGGCAATAGTTAATATCTGCAGTAATAAGGTATTATCCCGCATGAGATAGGCGATGCAAGGATCTGAGTTTATCACCATCTCATAAGGTAAACCAGTCAGATTATACTTATAGAATGTTTTTTGCCGTTCATACGCTTTGCCATAACTCCAGTGGGGGTAATGAGACGGCATGCCAACATAAGCCTCATAACATAACATATCTTCATAACTACAAATTTCAAATTGTTGCTCATAACAGTTCAGGCCGTTTTTTTCCACAAGCTTCTCGATTTTTTCGCACCATTCCTCAAGCTGACGTAGTGTATAATCTGCAGCCATTAGCTATCACCTCCGACGGTTGCCTCAACCTCGGATTCTTTTTCCAGTATTCGTTTAAGTGCCGGCCAAATATCTTCTTTTCGCCCCATGGAAACAATTATAAAATTGTTATTATTTACTTTTTGCTCCAATTCACGCCGAATAGTAACCCCGTACCCATAATTGGCCAATATTTCAACATATCCTACCAAGTTACAGACATCTGCCAACTCTTTCGCTTTTTCAATAGTCCGCTGATTATCTTCAGTCCAATTATCGCCATCGGTACAATGAAATGCGTAGATATTCCATACTGATGGACTGTACCGCTGCTCAATAATTTCTAACGCCTTGGTATAACCACTTGAAATCATGGTGCCACCAGACTCGCCATGATGAAAAAACTCACGTTCATTTACTTCTTTGGCCTCGGTGGTATGAGCAATAAAAACTACGTCAACCTGTTCATACTTCCAGCGTAAAAATTGATATAGCAGAAAATAAAAAGTACGAGCCAGGTATTTTTTGCTCTGGTCCATAGAACCGGATACATCCATAATGCAAAAAACTACAGCATTGGAATGGCGCCGAATATCCTCTTTTACCCGGAAGTAGCGCAAATCCTCCTCGCGGAAAGGTACCCGCGGACGTATGGGACATCCATTTTCATCAAATGTTTCGGTATATACTTTTTCTCTGATGAGTCCCTGCTGGCGTTTGATCTTTTCTATCATCGTACGTTTTTTGGCCAGTCTTGGCGGGATCCCTTTGCGTTGATAGCCCGATTTTTTAAATTTATATTCTGACTCTTGGAGAAAAAACTTTTTGCGTTCCAAATCAGGCAGGTTAATATCTTCAAATAAATAGCTGATAATTTCATCCATGGTAATCTCAGTCTCATAAATTTCTTCGCCCGGCTCATTGCCAGCCTGACCTAACCCTTTTTCCTGCTGGCCGCTAGTCCGGCCAATGACCTGCCCCCGTTGCTCGTTACCTGTACCGCTGGCAGTACCGCCATTATTCTTGCCATAAATAAACTGATATTCTTTGATACCGCGAATGGGTATTTTAATTTTTTTATTCTTACTTTGTCCGATAATGCTTTCCTCAGCAATAATATCACCTAAATTACGTTTGATGGCGTCTTCTACCAATTCACGGTGGCGTTTACGGTCAAATTGCGAACGATCAGACTGACCAGTACGTCCCTCTTTGAAAATTGCCATAGTTCACCTCCGTTTCCCGCATTAATCCTTCCACAAGTTATTGGCTGCATATTTTAAAATTACATTGCAGCAATGCGGGCAATAGCCGTTGTCCTTCATAGACTCCACCATGGCATTATATTTACTTTCCTGTTCTTTATCCCGTACTCTGGCCTGAGTAATAATACGGGAAAGTTCTTTAACTGACGAGATAAGTTTCTTTTCAATAGCTTCTTTGAGCGGCTCATAACTCTTATATTCAATTTTTCCCCCACCCCGCATAACCGAGAACATATAGGACGTAACATCCTGACGAAAACCTGGAGCCGCCGTACTAGTAATACCTATTTGCTCTTCAATGGATTGCAAAAATTTGATATCAGGTTCAAGTTCTTCCCCCGTATTTTTATCTTTCAATTTGGTCATATTTACATAGGCCTCGGCATGATCTAAATAATTATTAAACAGGCTTTCAGCTTGTTCTTGGTAACCATGAATGAAGGCTTTCGTTATTTCTTTTTCCAGTATTTTGTTATATTCTTTTTTAATAGTATCTTGTAAAAAGCCCAGATAACGTTTCTTCTCATCCTCTGCAATTGCAAGCTCCTTGACGGCTTTAATCATATTGTCAATAACAGCAATCGGATTAATGCAATTAAACTCTGATTCTGACAAAGTAGTATCCAGTGCTTTCATAATAAATCGGGTAGAAATTCCCGTCATACCTTCCCGTGGTGCTTCTTCCCGTAGTTCAAATATATCAACTTTTTTCGTTGATCCTTTTTCAACAATTTCTTCACCGTTATAAATTTTTAATTTAGTAAGAGGATCAACCTTAGAAGAAGGTGCCAACCGAGTGAGTATGGCAAACATCGAAGCAACTTCGATAGTATGAGGAGCAATATGAGCGTTAAAACTACTGTTTTTGAGCACTTTGCGATAAATCTTTACTTCTTCGTCAAGTTCCAGACAATATGGCACTTCTACCTTAACAATCCGGTCAAGAATGGCCTCATTGGTATGATCAGATTTAAATTTATTCCATTCAGCTTCATTGGAATGGGCTAAAATAATGCCATCAAAATAAATCATAGGACCTTTGCCTGGTGAAGGAATTGACTTTTCCTGCGTTGCAGTAATCATGGTATGAAGGTATTCTACGTCATTCTTAAAAACCTCAATAAACTCTACCACACCTCGGTTCCCAACATTAAACGCCCCGTTTAATGACAATACCCGCGGATCATCTTCCGGGTACAAATCAAGCTTTGAAATGTCGACAGACCCAGATAGCACTGATGTATCCTGGTTATTAGGATCAACTGGCGGCACAACGCCAATCCCCTTACGGGATCTGATGGAAAACTCACTGGTAGTAACTGGAAAACGCTCAAATTCGCCGTTAAATTCATTTTTTAAGCGGTAACGGCAAATCGGACATAAATCTCCCTCTATCTTGACACCGAGTAGCTCTTCAAATTGTGGTCGCAAATGTTTAGGAATCAGATGCAGCGGCTCTTCCCGCATTGGGCAGTCTTTGAGTACATAGATGGGCGGACTCATCTCTAACGCTTGTTTCAATGCTTCCATAATTGACGACTTACCTGCCCCGACGGGACCAACCAAATACAGCACTTGCCGTGATTCTTCCCCCTTCATGGCAGCCGAATGGAAATAGCGCATGATTTTCATAATACTTTTATCAATTCCAAAGAATTTGTCTTGGAAAAAACGATAACGCTTAATAGTATCGTTGCCATAAATTCGCTTTAATCTTGGGTTCTCTTCGGTTTTTATTGTCTCGACGCCAGGTTTGATGAGTAACTCATACATCCGTTGATGGGCCAAGACAGCAATCCCGGGATTTTCTTTAACAATTGCCAAATAATCCAGAAAAGTACCATCAAATTTATATTGTTTACGCTCTTGCCGGTCTTGCTTAATGAGTTTCTCAAAATCATAAGCCATAGTACGTACCTCCTTTTGGAAATTTACTGAGGTAGTTTTCATTTTATGAATACCGATATAAATACGTATTTTTTATGTCACATAGTAATTACATCTTTTTACTAATTTATTACCTTATTGCAAAATTTGGGCCTGTATAATAAAAAAAAGAGCGTAGCTAGTAACAGCAGCTATGCTCGTTGAGTCTATTTAATTATTGTTTTAGCTTTTCCCCTACAAATAGCATTCCGACGATTTGTCCATCTTTATCTTTGAGCGGTTCATAATTTACTATATACCACTGTCGCATAACAGTAGCCCGCCCAATATATTCAGTACCTCGTTCCAGCACTGCTTTTTCAACATATCTGGCTGCCGTAGTACCGGTTGCCCGACGTCCAGTCCTGGTAGTAACAGTGGTAGCCACCCGGAGATTTCCTTGAAAGATAGTAAAATCAGCGCCAATTTGCCGGGAGATTTCATCAACCAATCGATCGTTGTTATTAATTATCTCATTACCGGCTACTAACTGATTATTTCTGTTTATATAAATAGGACCGTATGCAGTTAATAACTTTCGTGCCTTGTTTAACTTTTCTTTTATTTGCTGTCTGGTAACTTTGTCAACAGCAACAAACTGAACCGTCATTTCCTCCATATTTCGCGCCATACCATTAAGCTCTTTTGCCGCTACGGTGATCTTCTCAATGGTTGCAAATACTTCTTCACTAGCGGCATTGATTTCCTGGCTGGCACCGAAAAACTTACGAGAAATATTGGTTAATTCTTTGATGTTAGCTGCAATATTTTGAATATCAGCAGTTATACCATTTATATTTATCGCCATAAAATTAGCTTGTTCTTTGAGATTCTCACTAATCGTAATGATTCTGGTTAATGCAGCTTCTGAACTACTGGCCTTTTCGGCCCCTTGGTGGGCCTGTCTAAGTGCTTCTTCTATGGCGGCAACTGTATCCATAGTTTCTTCTCGTACTCCTGTAACCAACTTAGTTATTTCCTTGGCTGACTGGCGGGAATCTTCAGCCAGCTTCCGCACTTCATCAGCGACTACCGCAAACCCCCGGCCTTGTTCACCCGCCCGAGCTGCCTCAATGGCAGCATTAAGGGCCAGCAGATTTGTCTGATCCGCAATACCCGTAATAACTTCAACGATCTGTCCAATCTGATGTATTCTATCAGCTAAATCATGAATGGCTTTTGATGAAATATCCATTTGCCTATTTACGGCGTTGATCGTAGCGATAGCGTCTTTTACCTGCGCTGCCCCTTCACTGGCACAGGAATTGGTTTCTTTTGCTAAATGTGCTGTCTGATCCGCTAATTTATTGATATCAACTATTTGCGCACTAGCATGATCAGTAGAATTACTGCATAATTCCAAATCATGCACTTGCTGAGAAGAACCTGTCGCTATTTCACCAATACTTTCTGTTGTTTGACGCATGGCTTCACTTACCTGAATAGTGTAATCTGACAACTGCTTACTGGCTTCTAATGTTTTATTGCTAATTAACGTAATCTCCTCAATTAAATCCGAAATTTTACGCATAACACTATTGGTATTATGGGCAAGTTGACCAATTTCGTCACTTGACTTGATATGTATTTGCTGATTTAAATCTCCACCGCCTGATGCCATTTCCCGCAAACAGATAAGCAATTGGTGAACGGGATTGGCAATACAGTGAGTAATCTTTAGTGACCATAGCAACAAAACAGCTACAGATACAATAAAATAAAGAAAACATATTCTTTCATATTGATTCGGTGACACTACCTTCATTAGAAAAATAATTCCTCCTAGTGGGACTATACCAGTAAAAAATAGGCATGCCGCCAGCTTGCCATTAATTCCTTTAAACCACTGAATGATTGGGGTCATTGACAAATATCTCCCTTCAACCAAATTTTGAGAAATTTGTTATATTTTTATATTTAATACTTCGGGAAATTTTCTTCATATCCTTTTATATTTAACTAATATTTTAAATTTTTAAAAAAAATAAGAGAGTAACTCCTTCCTTATTACTCTCTTATCACTTTCAATTTGCCTCCGCATACTATAGTAGCAGAGGTGATGCATATGGCATATTCTATTAAAATTTCACTTTCTAGGCGTCTCTTATTTTTAAAAAACGGTAACTCGATAGTAAGAGCCTATCCAGTTGGTATAGGAAAAACAACTACTGCCACCCCTACAGGCAATTATCACATTATTAGTAAAGTCCGCAATCCCGGTGGCCCTTTCGGTGCCATGTGGTTAGGACTTAATCACCCTCATTACGGTATTCACGGTACCAATAATCCAACTTCTATTGGCGGGGCTGTTTCAAAAGGCTGTGTACGTATGTATAACCGGGATGTACTTGAGCTCTCCCGTCTGGTGACCATCGGTACCCCGGTTAGTATTGAAGTAGATTAAAAAACTTTTAATTAAAAGAATCCCTCTGTTGTTATCCGCGATAAACAGATTTCTGCCGACAATTGTTCAAAAAAATTGACATTAAAATCACCAGGAGTAGTACCATTTGTTCTACGGTTACTATGATAACCAATAACTACTCCCTGAATAATGGCACAACTCTTGGTTCGTGGAATGGGTATACCACGAAACGGATTAAAATCTAGTGGCGCAACATAGTAGTTGAGGATACCGTTATCATTAACCACCAAGCGATTAGGATCAAACCCGTCTGCCGTATATACAGCATCGGTAGGTGCAGCTGGCCGCAGTCCTCGGTCAGTAACAAACCACACTGTGTAAACACCTAGTGGAATAAGGCCTTCTGCGGATATTGAAATATTACCGTAACCATCATATCCGCATATTTCACCACTGGCTGTAGCCTGCACCCAAAATCCGGCATCAATATCTGGCGGCCTATTAGTAGCCAATATTGTAAACTCAAGCGGACAGCAACCCTGGCATTTGTCAGCTTTTCTGCTATCCATTATAACTCTCTCCTTTTCCGTTATTCATTTGTATATTATATGTACCACACATTACATAAGTTCCTTACACCTATAGTGACAGAAATTTGCCGTCCAGACTATGCTTAAACCAACATATGCTATACCTAATTTAAATTTATTGAAAAATATTGTATAATAATGCATATGATTTCATGTATAATTCGGAGGATACAATTATGGCAAATGCATTAGGAAAAAGCGCCGCTAAAGTTCAAGCAGAACTTGATAAATATGGTCTGGATTTAAAAGTAATTACTATGCAGTCTTCCACTCGTACCTGCCTGGAAGCAGCCAACACCATTGGTTGTCAGGTAGGACAAATCGTAAAATCAATGATTTTTCGGGGAAAAACCACTGGTAATCCAGTGCTTATCGTTGCCAGCGGTAATAATCGGATTAATGAGAAAAAAATAAAACAGTACCTAGGTGAGGCTGTATTTCGTCCTGATGCCGATTACGTTCAGGAAGTTACCGGTTTTGCCATTGGCGGAATTCCTCCTATCGGTCATAATACGAAACTAAAATGTTTTATCGACAAAGACCTTTTTCAATACCAAGAAATTTGGGCCGCCGCCGGTACACCCTTTGACGTTTTTCGTCTCACTCCCGAACAGTTGGCAACCATTACCGAAGGACAAGTTATTGAAGTAAACTAGGAGTAAACGGTTAACCTTCATCAAATGCAATAAAAAACCTCAGGTTAATCACTTCATACAGCAAAAGAAGGTGTAAATCCCTCAACATGATAAGGGTTACACCTTCTTTGTTTTTTTTAAATTTTCTTTTCTAATTTTCTATGCCAATAGGTTTAACATGATTACTTGGTGAAAAAGCATACGTTTATGCTATCCCCAAATAGACATCAATTCCGCCACAGGATGTCATCAATTCAGTCACCATAATATCATCATGGCCGACGGTAACTGCCATTTTCTGACCTGAGATAAGTGTCGGCGGTGTAATATCGACTAATACATCTGAAAAACTGGTAACAGACATGCCTGAGGCCATATTAGCAAATTCACATACAGCACTTTTAGCCATATCATCCAGATTATCTATGGGGAAACCTCCCATCATACTGCTTGCCACAGCTTTTGCCGTCTCCGAAGACATACTATAAATAACACTTCCCCGTATATCTTTCGCCAAACCAACAATTACAAGCACATCATGTCTGCTAAAAATAGATTCAGGCGCATGACATTCAGGCTGAACAGTGGCGTCAATGCCAAATTGGCCAAGAACATTGCTTGTTACTCTGGCAAATGTTTTCAGTCTTTCACTTAACATTGGCTGTTGCTCCTTCCAGACTAAGATGAATATAAAGAGGTTTACCCCCCCACTCTACCTGCGCTGTACACAAATTGGAATGATCGCTAAATACCTCAATCCCTTCACCTACAAGCACATTGGGCGGAGTCAGACGCAGACCGGGACGGTCTGGCCCATTATTAATATTGGTGATTGCCTTTCCCGAAAACATGTTACTTAGTTCGGCAAGAGTATAAAACAGCATTTTATCATACGGATTTAGCTTTTCGTCGTTCATGGCCTCGCCGACTGCTTGAGCAGTATCCATATCCAATTCCATAACGATTCGGCCACTAACAGCGCCAGTAAATCCAAGCAATGAAATAAATACAATCTGATCCTGGATGGCAGGCAGTTGGCTACTTACCTTTTTCCATGTGCAACACTCACCAGTAAGGGTATCAAGAACTGCAACCATAGCGTCAGCTAACTTAGCTAAATACATTTCTTGCATATTTCATCTCCTAATAGTTAATATTCTGATCTCGCAAGGTAATCCTCGACAGCTTGCACCAATTCTTGTCCTTTAAACGGCTTAGTCATAAAAGCACCTACCCCCACTGCTTTCGCCTCAGCCATAATATCTTCGTCTCCCATGGCGCTAAGCAACATAATTTTAGCATCTGGAAACTGAGATTTAATGATCCTGGCGGCTTCAACACCATCCATGACCGGCATAGTAATATCCATAATCAACAGATCTGGCTTAATCGCAGGATAGCTCTCTACAGCTTCCTTACCATTCTTACAGGTGCCACAAATCTCAAACCCTGCCGGAATTAACGCCTTACCGACCGCTTTATGAATAAAAGGGCTATCATCAACTGACATAATTCTTGCTTTACTTCCATCACTCATACCAAACAGCCTCCAAAATTTATCTTTTTATTTCTGCGCCAGACTGATAAGCTCAGATGCGTTGAGAACAATAGCAACCTTACCGTCACCCAAAATGGTGGCACCTCCCAATGCCGGCAGGTTAGAAAGATACTCTGGCAATCCTTTGACTAAAATATCCTGTTCATTTAGAAGTTTATCGACAGTAACGCCAATTTTATCCGTGCCATTGGAAATAATAACCGTAGGAACTACCTCTTGCTCCTCGACCGGCATACCCAAAATAGCAGCTAATGATACCACCCCA
>NZ_JBYKYF010000105.1:0-9413 GCF_057736855.1 Sporomusa sp. | reverse complement strand
AAAGGACATCGTTTTTACAGCAGGAGAGAAGGAGTTTTATTCAGAAAAAGGTTTTGAAAATGAGCCTGCTCGTTGCCGCGAATGTCGGGTCATTAGAAGACGCAACCGTGAGGGCAGTGAAGGGCAAACAACTCCAAGAGAAATGCATGAAGCAATTTGTGCCGAATGTGGTGTAACTACGCAAGTTCCATTTAAACCCCGCAATGATCGTCCAATTTATTGCCGCGACTGCTTTATTGCACAAAAAGAGCGTTAATTGATAGAATAGTACTAATTGATAGAATATATAAAAATGCTCATGAAGCTCGGGATTTTATACCCCGGGCTTTTTAGTTTTCCTTATTGCGGTGTACTCTCGGTAGTTGTAATGGTCAATAGGCATTAAGTACAACTGGTTAAAGATAAGTTGGATTTGTACATATCAGATAGAATGTCCATCTAATAACTACAATTAACAAATTGCCGTGTATACATTCTTGGACTGCTTGTTTATTTATGCGTTAAATTGTATAATTACTACATGAAATGTAACATATAGAGGGGGTTGCCGCTGTGTCAAAAAAACTGGGGATTTTGTCTGTTCTCATTATGTTTGTAATGGCATTCGGACTTGCCGGCTGTGGGCAGCAAACCGCAAAGCCGGTCGAAGCGCCGAAAGCTAAGGTGCTTAAAGTTGGTTCTGAGACGACGTTTGCGCCGTTTGAATTTCAGGATGAAAAGAGCAAAGAGTATATCGGTTTTGATATGGACTTGATTCGGGCTATAGGTAAGGAATTGGGCATGGAAGTACAAGTGCAGAGCATGGCGTTTGACGGTTTGATTCCAGCGCTGGAAGCAGGTAATATTGATGTCGCCATCTCAGGCATGACCATTACAGAGGAGCGGGCCAAGAAAGTTAATTTTTCTAAGCCTTATTACAAATCTGGTCTGTCAATCGTCGTCAGGGCTGATAATGACACCATCAAAACCTTTAAAGATCTGGAAGGCAAACGTATTGCCGTGCAAATTGGTACTACTGGCGCTATGGAAGCCAAAAAAATTAAAGATGCTATTATCCGTGAGTTTAACAATGCACCAGAAGCGTTTATGGAGCTCAAAGCAGGCGGTGTAGACGCTGTTGTGAATGATTTGCCAGTTAATGAATATTACATTGCTCAAGCTGGCGGCAAAGAGGCTAAGGTTGTTGGCGAACCGCTTACTTCTGAGGAGTATGGTATAGCTATTGCTAAGAAAAATACTGAGCTGACTGAAAAGATTAACCAAGCTCTTGATACCTTGAAGAAAAATGGCGAATATGAAAAAATATACCTTAAATGGTTTGGTAAAAAGCCTCCCCAATAAGTCGAAAACACGGCTGGTGCGAGTCTTCGACGGAATGGCAGCCGTTGGTAATTCTGTTTTTATGCAAACTCTATAGGCTGGGATAATTGTCAGTAGATAGCTTTTACATGATATTTCGGGTAGTTTGTTCTGACATAAGTTCTAGGTTATGGCGCGCAGTGTCGCGCCTTTTTTATATCTAATAATTGTATTGACACCTAGTACCTGTCCGACTATAATTGACATGTGATTTTATGCAACCTTATTAATTTTTATTAAGGGTGAGGATGTTGAATTTTGATTTTAATTTAATTTTCGACTCGTTTCCACTACTCCTCTTGGGGGCTGGCGTCACAGTGCAAATTACTGCACTGAGTGTCGGCTTTGGTCTATTGATTGGTATGTTTGTCGGTATAGCCAGACTATCGACAATATGGCCAGTAAAAATGCTGGCTGCCATATATGTGGACTTTATTCGCGGTACACCACTGCTGGTACAGATTTTTCTCATTTATTTCGCGTTGCCGATGCTGGTTGGTCAGCGCATCGACCCGTTTGTTGCGGCCATCACGGCTTGTAGTATAAACAGTGGTGCCTATGTTGCCGAAATCTTTCGGTCAGGGATTCAGTCCATCGACAGGGGGCAGATGGAGGCCGGACGGTCACTAGGCATGACTTGGGCCCAAACTATGCGTTATATTATTCTGCCACAGGCATTTAAACGCATTATTCCTCCTTTGGGCAATGAATTTATTGCTATGTTAAAGGATTCTTCCCTTGTATCGGTAATCGGTTTTGAAGAACTCACACGGCGTGGACAATTGATAATTGCCCGTACGTATGGTTCATTTGAGATTTGGCTTACTGTGGCCTTTATTTACCTGCTTATGACTTTTACTATATCCCGCCTTGTGGATTATCTTGAGCGGAGGTTCAAAACTGATGATAAGCATTAAAAATGTTCATAAAAAATTTGGCAAATTACATGTCTTAAAAGGCGTGAATGCGCATATCCGTGAACAGGAAGTTGTTGTTATTATTGGGCCAAGTGGCTCAGGTAAAAGTACACTACTGCGGTGCATGAACTATTTAGAGCAGCCTACAGAAGGCGAAATCGTCGTGGATGGTATTCCCCTCACCAGTGAAGCCAATATCAATAAGGTCCGGGAAGAAGTCGGTATGGTTTTTCAACGCTTCAACCTGTTTCCGCATATGACAGTACTCCAAAATATTACGCTGGCACCCGTAAAAGTCCGTAAACTGCCGCAAATCGAAGCGGATAAGATTGCTTACGATCTGCTGAAAAAGGTTGGGCTCGCCGACAAGGCCAACGCGTATCCGGACCAGCTTTCCGGCGGACAGCAACAACGGGTAGCCATTGCCCGTGCCTTGGCTATGAGGCCCAAAGTTATGTTGTTTGATGAGCCTACTTCGGCTCTTGACCCTGAAATGATTAAAGAAGTTCTCGATGTTATGAAGACCTTGGCTAATGAGGGAATGACCATGGTGGTTGTTACCCATGAGATGGGTTTTGCCCGCGAAGTGGGTGACCGGGTCATCTTTATGGATGAAGGCCGGATTATTGAAGAAGGTACACCGGATGAAATTTTTTTACATGCAAAGGAAGAGCGAACCCAGGCCTTTTTGTCCAAGATTTTATAAATTGACACTGCTACCAATATATGTTATACTTCCTCTTGTGGCTGCGAGTGCAGTCTGCAGTTTATCTTAGGAGGAGTTTCACATGATTGGTAAAGTTAAGTGGTTTAGCGCAGAAAAAGGTTACGGATTCATTGAGAGAGAAGATGGCGGAGATGTTTTCGTACACTTCTCGGCTATTCAAGAACAAGGTTTCAAAACTCTGAATGAAGGCCAACAAGTTGAATTTGAAATCGTTGAAGGCGCTCGCGGACCGCAAGCCAGCAACGTTTACAAATGCAACTAATAAAATAAAATATAAAACATGTACCCGGCGATGCTTTTCGCCGGGTTTTTGTTTGGATAACTATCTAATGAGCAAATTGGTATAAAATAGAAAAAACGGTTTTTGTTCAAAGTTTGTAGAAAAGTTTGAAAAAATATTCCGTATAGGACAGGAATTTTAAGTTCTGCGGGGAATATTAAATTATATAGGAAACAGGAAAGGGGATAGGTAGTATGGCGATTACAGTACGAGGTAGAAATATTGAGATCACACCTGCACTACGAGATCATGTAACAAAACGCGTTGGTAAAATTGCAAAATATTTTGACAGCGCTCATATGGGAGAAATTACCGCAATCCTCACTGTTAGCAAGGGTAGGCACATTGTTGAGGTTACCGTACCGATTAATGGCATACTCTTACGCGGCGAAGAAGCCACCAATGATATGTATGCTTCTATTGACTTAGTTATTGACAAACTGGAACGACAAATTGAAAAATATAAGACTAAACTTTCCCGCAAGCTTAAAAATGGTCATCTGGTATCTGCAGCTGCTTCGGTTAGTGACTCTGCCAGTGATGAAGAATTCAGTATTGTGAAAACTAAACGTTTTGCCGTTAAGCCTATGACTGTGGATGAAGCCGTTATGCAAATGAATTTGATTAATCACGATTTTTACGTGTTTACTAATGCCGAAACAGAAGAAGTGAATGTGGTTTACCGACGGAAAGATGGTCAGTACGGTTTGATTGAACCAGAGTTCTAGTTTCTTATCTCTAGGGGAAGAAAAAAAGAGCCAGGATACGTTCCGGCTCTTTTTAGTCTACCGAATTTGCGAGCATTATGAAGTCTTTTTATTTTAGGCAGAGTCCTGGTATAGATGTTTATGTCTGGTGAATCCGTACATAGTAAGTCGAATTCAACGAGGTGTTCGTAGTTCAGAGCGGCGTTTTATAATAATCTCAGCAAGCGAAGCTGATTCGAGTTCTTGTGTTTTTTGAGCGAACTCTTGCCTGGTGAATAGCCCTTTGTCAATTAATAGCTCGATGAGTGCAGCAATTGCCAGCGTGTTTTTATAATCGATATCTTTTAATTTGGCAAGCTGACTGGCTATATCCAGCATACCAAGAACATCACGACTCACGATGATACCCCCAAGGAAAATAGATAGATGTAAACTGTGTTTTCTCATTAGTATGCACAATGAGGGGATTTTTTAAACAGGTTTGAATATTTTGTAAAATTAGTGAAATAATTAACTTGTTTAGACCCTTTCAACATTATTGACAAGTTTTAGATTTTAAACTACAGTTAAATCATGGCAATCATATTTTCAATAAACCCAAACAAGCTTTAAACGTTCTAAAATTCACAAAAGCAGATTTGTACAGAATATTTAATTAACTTATGGGGTGAGGAGGTTTTGTCTTGAAAGGTTTTCAATCACAGGAATTAACCAACATTATTGAGATTGACCGCAAGACATGTAAAGGCTGTGACTCATGTAAAGCGTTTTGTCCAACAAACGCAATTGAGGGGAAGTATGGAGCCGCTCACAGAGTCAACAATGAAAAATGTATTTTCTGCGGTCAATGCCTGATCAACTGTCCATTTGGGGCTCCCAAGGATACGGTTGACGTGGTAGATAAGGTACTCGAAAAACTCAAAAACAAGCAAGTGACCGTAGTTGGTACTATTGCACCGGCTGTTCGCGTGGCGATTGGTGAAGAGTTTGGTATGGAGCCCGGCACCTTGGTAACTGAAAAGTTGTATGGTGCGATGAAACAAGCAGGGTTTAAAATCCTGGATACCAACTTTACTGCCGACCTGACGATTATGGAAGAAGGCATGGAACTCATTGGCAAGATTAGGCACTTTGCCTTAGGGGAACCGGCAGAACATCATTTAGGGCCATTGCCGCAATTTACTTCCTGCTGTCCCGCTTGGGTACGGTATGTGGAACTCTATTATCCATCCTTGTTACCCAATGTGTCTTCTGCAAAATCGCCGATGATGATGGCCGGAGCGTTGGCTAAAACATATGGGGCTAAAGAAGTCTGGAATGTTAACCCAGAAGATATTTATATGGTTGGCATTATGCCCTGTACGGCGAAAAAGTTTGAGGCTTCACGACCTGAGTTCCATAGCGCGGCGCATTATTGGCAAACTCAGGGTAAGCCAGGCAATTACCCGGATGTCGATGTCGTATTAACCACCAGAGATTTGGCTCGTTTATTCAAAAAGCTTAACATTGATTTAAATACGGTTGCAGAATTTAGTGATAAAGATAACCCGTTAGCTCAGTATAGTGGTGCCGGAACGATTTTTGGCAATACTGGCGGCGTAATGGAAGCAGCGCTCAGAACAGCCTATTTTGTTATTACTGGCAAAGAGCTGGATGTGCTTGAATTTAAGCCTGTGCGCGGTCTCCAAGGTGTGAAAGAGGCTAGTGTTACCATGAAAGACGCTAAGACTGGTAAAGAGGTTACTCTTAATGTTGCAGTAGCGCATGGCCTTAAGGAAAATGTAACCCCGCTTTTGGAAGAAGTGAAAGCTGGCAAATCACCATATCATTTTATTGAGATCATGAACTGTCCAGGAGGCTGCGTCAATGGCGGCGGTCAGCCAATCTATCCAATGGGCACTTCATGGTTAGGTAAAGCTAAGGCCGTATTGCCTTGGGCATAAGGAGGGGACAACATGGCGCGTTATGATTATGTAGAGAAGGCTATTAAAGTAACACGGCGCGAATTTTTAGGAATCATGGGTGTCGCTGGCGCAATTTTGTGGACTGGTGCTTATGTAGCTACCGATTTGATTCAGGACCGCACAAAGTATATAAAGATGCGGGCACAAGGTATTTACAAAGATGACGTAAAGGCTAAAGTCCGTCAAAGTCACAACAACCAGGCGGTAATGGATATGTATAAAAAATTCGCTCATAACCCACTGAGTCATTTGGCCGAAGAACTGTTTCATACCAAATATGTAGACAGAACTAAGTTAGTGTAGGAGGGATAATCAATGAGTCATCATGATGAACATGGTCCACGGGTACTCAAGCACCCTCTTATTTCCCGCTTGTTTCATTGGGGCTTGATCTTAGGCTTTTTGCCGGCGGCCATCACTGGTTTTGCTATTTGGCTTCAGCCGTTTAGTGAAGATGTACAGAATCTGATTATGAAAATTCATATCGTTGGCGCTAGCATTCTTACGATATCATGTATAATCTATACGTTATTTGGTTTTGATAGAATTGTTGCCTTTATCCGCCGGATATTTACCTGGGACCAGCGAGATATTGCGTGGATGCTGATTGGCGGCGGCTATCCGCAAAAAATGCTGCTAGGGAAAAAAATTCCTGTACCTCCAATGGGAAAAATGAATTCAGGTCAGAAACAGATGGGAATCATAATGCTGTTTGGTGGTATTATTTTAATTGTTACTGGTTGGGTATTATATGCTTTCATACCCGTAGCTCCCAAAGCAGTTATCTACTGGTTTGATATGGTACATCTGGTCATTGGTATATTCCTTGGACTGTGTATGTTTGCGCATATTTTCCTCGGAATTTACAATTGGGGCGAGTTTTTATGTATGTTTGGTGACGGAACCCAATCCCTCGAAGAAGCCAAACATCATAACCCAGTATGGGTAGAAAACGAAATCGAACCAGTTAAAGGTAGTCAAACCCAGCTTCCCGGTCACCATCAGGCAGGTTAATTCGTTACTAATCTTATTGGCAGTTTAGCATAAGTTAGTAAAAATTATAAGACGAGATTACTCGCGATACTCACAGAGGCCTAGTTGGCTAATAACAGCCATAACCGTACAGGCACTATGAGTGCTAGCGGGTGATCTCGTTTTGTTGTCTACCAATCCATTTTTTGACTTTGCCCCAGGTTTCTGTTAAAATCATATATTAGGCACATACTAACTGCAGGTCTGTTAAAAACATGCAGCCTTAGAGCATTTCCAAACTGTCTCTAAACATACTGTGTATTCATGTTTTGCCGGGGAGTTGATAACTTGTTTAAATTTTTAAAGAACTTATTTGGTGATGATAACGAAAAAGAAATTAAGCGCATGTTAAAAATAGTAGATACTATTAATGCGTTTGAACCCGAGCTTCAGAATATGAGTGATGCTACGCTGACTGCCAAAACATCCGAATTTAAACGGCGTCTTGATAAAGGGCAGACACTTGACGACATCTTACCTGAAGCTTTTGCTGTTGTAAGGGAAGCCTCCCGCCGGGTTCTGGCTATGCGTCATTTTGATGTACAGATGTTGGGCGGTATTGCGTTACATGAAGGCAAAATTGCCGAGATGCGGACCGGGGAAGGCAAAACATTGGTTGCCACCTTGCCGGTGTATTTAAATGCCCTGACTGGCCAGGGGGTACATGTTGTTACCGTCAATGACTATCTGGCTCGCCGCGACAGCGAGTGGATGGGAAAACTGTACCGTTTTCTTGGATTGTCTGTAGGACTGATTGTGAATGGCCTTGACTTTGATGAGCGGAAACTCGCTTATAGTGCGGATGTAACATATGGAACCAATAATGAATTTGGGTTTGACTATCTCCGGGATAATATGGTTATTTATCCGGAGCAGATGGTGCAGCGGCCACTGAATTATGCGATTATCGACGAAGTCGACAGTATATTGATTGACGAAGCGCGTACACCGCTGATTATTTCCGGTCCTGGCGAGAAATCCACTGATCTGTATTATGTGTTGGCTAAAATTGTGCCAAAACTCAAAGCTGGCGAAGATTATACCATTGATGAAAAAGCCAATACAGTAGCACCTACCGAGGCGGGGGTTGCGAAGGTTGAAAAACTCTTAAATGTCAAGAATCTCTATGACAGCGAAAATATGGAGCTGTCACATCATTTTAACCAAGCGCTTCGGGCACACGCTTTGATGCATCGAGATAAAGACTATGTGGTTAAAGATGGCGAAGTGGTTATTGTTGACGAATTTACTGGTCGCTTAATGTTTGGCCGTCGTTATTCTGATGGCTTGCATCAGGCTATTGAGGCCAAAGAAGGCGTTAAAATTGAGCGTGAAAGCCAGACACTGGCAACTATTACTTTCCAGAACTATTTCCGGATGTACAAAAAATTAGCTGGTATGACGGGAACCGCTAAAACCGAAGAAGCTGAATTTCGAAAAATTTATAATCTGGATGTTGTTGTTATTCCACCTAACCGTCCTATGCAACGGCAGGACTTGCCAGATGGTCTCTATAAAACCCAGCGTGCCAACTAGAAGGCTGTGGTGGCTGAAATTGTTGAGCGTCATAAAAAAGGCCAGCCGGTTCTTGTCGGCACAACCTCGATTGCCCAGTCGGAAGAATTATCAGTCATGCTTAAGAAGCAGGGCATACCCCATAATGTACTGAATGCCAAGTATCATGAAATGGAGGCCCAGATTGTTGCCCAAGCCGGTCAGGCTGGTGCTGTTACCATTGCTACTAACATGGCTGGTCGTGGTACCGATATCGTCCTGGGACCAGGTGTAGCCGAACTGGGCGGCATTCATATTATTGGTACTGAGCGCCATGAAAGCCGCCGGATTGATAACCAGCTGCGCGGCCGCGCTGGCCGTCAGGGAGACCCGGGTTCTTCCCGTTTTTATTTGTCACTGGAAGACGATCTGATGCGGTTGTTCGGTTCTGATAACATTGCCGGTATTATGGATAAACTGGGGATGGAAGAAGACGAACCTATTGAACATGCGCTGATTACCCGCTCCATTGAACAGGCGCAGAAAAAAGTAGAAGCGCGCAATTTTGATATTCGTAAATATGTACTTGAATATGATAATGTCATGAACCAGCAGCGTGAGGTTATTTATAGTCAGCGCAAGAAGATATTGACAGTCGATAACCTCAAATAGAATATATACCATATGAACGAAAAAATTATTGATCAAGGTATGGATATTTATGCGAATGAAAAGGTCTATCCGGAAGAGTGGGATTATGCTGGACTGATTGAATACTGCGAGGGATATTTTGCGCCAGCAGGCGAGCTTAAGGAAGAGGTGCTTGACAAGCTGAGTCGGGAAGAGCTCAAGGAAGAGCTTATGCGGGTGGCTGATGCTGCTTATAGTGCTCGAGAAGCGTTGTTTGGTCCCGAAAATATGCGCGAACTTGAA
>NZ_JBYKYF010000104.1:7200-9432 GCF_057736855.1 Sporomusa sp. | reverse complement strand
TGAGGAGTGGTCAAGAACGTCAAGCGGCCCATCTACCATGACAATGTCGCGACGAGCATCAATATTATTAAATACCCGCCACCACACTTCATTCATATCTTGAACATTAACATGAGCGTCAACCACAATGATCATTTTAGTAAACATCATTTGTCCCATGCCCCATAGAGCATGCATGACTTTCTTGGCGTGCTGCGGATAACTCTTCTTTATGGATACCACGGCGCAATTATGGAATACACCTTCCAGCGGCAAATTGATATCCACAATTTCAGGCAACTGCATTTGCAGCAATGGCAAAAAAATTCGTTCTGTTGCTTTTGCTAAATAGCAATCTTCCATCGGCGGTTTGCCAACAATAGTTGCCGGATAAATTGGGTTTTTTCGGTGAGTAATACAAGTGATATGAAAAACCGGGTAATCATCGGCCAATGAATAATAGCCGGTATGGTCGCCAAACGGGCCTTCCCGGCGTAATTCATCTAACTTCACATAGCCTTCGAGCACAATCTCCGCACCAGCTGGTACTTCAATATCTACTGTTTCACACTTGACCATTTCAACTGGTTTTTTTCGTAAAAAACCAGCAAAAACCATCTCATCAATATCTCGCGGTAACGGCGCCGTAGCTGCATAAGTAGTCACAGGATCGCCACCAATAGCAACCGCAACTTCAATTTTATCTTTGCCCAACTCTCTATGCGCGCGATAGTTTTCGGCACCATTTTTGTGAATATGCCAATGCATACCAGTAGTCTTATGATCAAAGACCTGCAGTCGGTACATTCCGACATTACGTTTTCCATTAATAGGATTCTTAGTAAATACTAACGGCAAGGTAATAAATTTACCAGCATCTCCAGGCCAACATTTCAATATAGGGAACTTATCCAGAGACGGATTGTCTTTTATAATAACTTCTTTACATGGTGCATTTTTTACATATTTAGGGAAGTTAATTGCCCGCTTAGCAGTCGGTATAATTTTAACCAATTCCATTTTATTTTGTAACGAAATATAAGGCAGTTTCAAAATTTGCCGTATTTCCTGGGCAATATCATCAATTTTTTCAACCCCGAGTGCCAAGGCCATACGTTCCATACTACCGAATGCATTCATTAAAACCGGCATATCATACCCGATAACATTCTCAAACAGCAGAGCGACATTTTTATTACCTTGCATTTTAGAAACTCGGTCAGTAATTTCGGTAATTTCAAGTTCGCAACTAACGGGCTGACGAATCCGTTTCAGCCACCCTCGCGACTCTAGCGCAGCAATAAATTCCCGCAAGTCATTGTAGGCCAAGTCAATACTCCTTTCGAGTTTGAGAGCTAATCACTTATTTTTGCAATATATGTTTAACAATAAGTATACTTATTTCATACAACAGGATCATTGGCACTGCAATCATCGTTTGGGAAAAGACATCAGGAGTAGGCGAAATGGCAGCCCCAATGACAAAAGACAAAACAATCACTATCTTTCGTTTAGCAAGTAGAAATGCCGAACTAATAATTCCTAGTTTGGCCATCACCAAAATAAATAATGGTAACTCAAAAATAAAACCAAACGGCAATAAAAAAGAGATAACAAAAGACAGATATTGACCGATGGAGAACATCGGCTGAAGACTATCTGTAGCAAATCCCATAAAAAATTTTATTCCTGCCGGAAGAACAAAAAAGTAGGAAAATGCCAGGCCGGCAAAAAATAAGACAAGCGAAGCAGGTACTAAAATAACTCCAGCGGTACGTTCGTTATTCGTCATGGCCGGAACAACAAAAGCCCACAATTGGTACATGACAATCGGCAAAGCTAATAAAAATCCGGCAAAAACCGATACTTTTAAGTAAGTAAAAAACGCTTCTGCCGGATTCATATAATATAGCTTCCCGGCTGGTACTGTTATTAGCGCAGTGATGTCTTCAGCATAAAAATAGCAAACCACGCTGCCAATAACAATAGCAGCAATCATGATAATCAAGCGACGGCGAAGTTCTTCAAGGTGTTCAATGAATGACATAGTTCCGTCTTGTAATGTTTTTTCTTCAGTATTGCCTGCTTCTTGTTCGCTGTCTCCACGAATTACTTTATCGCTATAAATGACTCCGGTATTTTCCACAGTCTCAGGTGTGACCTGTTTATGATCTTCCATCCGCGTATTCTCAGGCATCAAACCCCTCACTTATGCTCGCCAGACTGTTTATTGTCAGAGGTTTTAGCCTCAAT
>NZ_JBYKYF010000104.1:0-7190 GCF_057736855.1 Sporomusa sp. | reverse complement strand
CTTTTACGTTGCCAATATCTGAACTGGCCCGGCGAAATTCCTGAATGCCCTTGCCAATAGCCTTGCCAACTTCTGGTAGTTTTCCTGGCCCAAATACAATTAAAGCAATCACCAATATTAATATCAATTCCGGCATGCTAAAACTAAACACAACTACCATCCCCCTTATTAGTTTGCATATATACTATATTATACCTGTCTGTCCAAAAAAACACAATGCAACAAAAATACGACTGTCCTTGTATGTCCTGCAAAACACATTACGAAGGAAAGCCGTAATCTTCATGAGGAATCTGCCATTTATTATTCTCGCTCTGTATCTGAGGAGGATGGAGTTGACCGTTTTTAATTTTAGCAAGTACATCTTCAACCAAATTAAGATGTTCCTTCATTTTGATTCTGGCTAAACGCGGATTGTGAGCAGTAATTGCTTCGTATATTTCGTAATGGGATTGGTGCAAAAGAGTTGGCATATTCTCAATCAAAAACATTTTTTGGCGAGTAGTACGAAACGTCTTTGCCAATAAATCGGAGATGGTATGCATGATTTTAATCAAAACCGGATTATTAGCCGCCTTAGCAATCGAAAAATGAAAAGCAGCATCACCGTTTTCTCCGGTACCACCATTATTCACTTCTTCCAGCATACTGGCAAGCGCGGATTTTATTGCTTCTAAATCTTCTGGCGTTGCCCGCATTGCGGCCAATGCTGCCGTTTCTATTTCGAGAATTTTGCGTACCTCTAGCAATTGAAAAGGTCATCAATCTCTACCTGCAAAAAAAACGATAACGGCTCCATCATGCCTTCAACAGAAACCTGATTGACAAAACTTCCCTCACCGGGACGGATCGTAATAATGCCCATCATTTCTAAGGCACTAAAGGCTTCACGTACCGAAGCCCGGCTAACATTTAATCGTTCTGCAAGTTCTCTTTCCGAAAGCAATTTGTCTCCTGGTTGTAATTTTCCATCAATAATAAGTTTTTTAATTTGACCGATAATTTCTTCATAGACTTTTTTTGTTTTAACAGGCTTAAACATTAGCGCCTCCGGAGATCATTCTAGTATTTCCGCATTCCTACAAAGTCGGCTACTGCTAACAAGGATTCTCTCACAGGGCGATTGAGCGTTACCGGCAAGATATTACGGGCATGTTGTAAATAGGTATTAACTTGTGCATAGCTATATTCGATAGCATCTGTTTCAAGAATAATTTCTAAGCCTCGTTTAACATCATCGTCAGACATGTTCTGATTCACGATTATACTGCGCAATTCGTCACAACGGGGGCTGTGTTTTAAAGCATAAATAACCGGCAGTGTTACTATTCCTTGCCGCAAGTCGTTGCCGACAGGTTTACCTAACTGTTCAGCTGAAGCAGTTATATCTAAAATATCGTCAGTGATTTGAAAAGCCATGCCAATAGCATAACCATATTCCCGAACTTGAACAACACTTGTTTCATCCAAGCCGCCAGATATTGCCCCAAGCTCACAACTTGCGGCAATAAAATCCGCTGTTTTTTGGGCTATTCTCTGGCGATAATCGGCCTCATCCTGCTCAGCATTAAAGGCTTCCTTTAATTGAACAATTTCTCCTTCGCAGATATTACAAATAACATCTGACAATATTTTTAACATTTTTTTTTCTGCTACCATAGCTGCTGAAAATGCTTTTGCAAATAAATAGTCCCCTGTTAATACTGCACTGTGATTGCCCCACCGGGCATTGGCTGTAGGCCGTCCCCGCCGGGTAGCGGCGTTGTCAATAATATCGTCATGCACCAAGGTTGCCATATGGATAAGTTCAATAGCAACAGCCATCGGCGTAAGTTCCGCTTGATTAGGAGCACCGCCTCGGGCACACATTAGATACAAAGCGGGCCGTAAGCGTTTACCGCCCGCTTGCACTAAATGTTTACCAATATCATTAACTAGATCTACCGGCGATTGTATTATAGAATACAGTTCTTTTTCCACAGCCATAAGATCATCAATAATTATACCAAAAATATTGTCTGGAAACTTGCTCACTCGCTAATCACCTACAAGACAGAATCTGTTTCTATAATACACTATTTCCACGCTAATAGTCTATAATATTGTTGGAATTATTTATTTTTTTCCACAGTTATAGCGCAATCCGGACATACCGTCTGACAAATTCCACAAAGAACACACTTTTCCATATCAGCCTCAACCCGCGGTGTTCCATAAACACCCAGTCCTTCTGACCAGGTAATACATTTTACCGGACATTTTTCTATACACAAGCCGCAGCCTTTGCATAGGTTAGGGAAATTAGCCCAGAAGCCTTTTTCGCCGTCATATTTTACAGATTCCCAAACTTTAGCCATTGTTTCCCCTCCTTACATTGCTTTTTTAATGAGTTGGTAGCCGCGTTCAAGAGCCTCAAAGTTCATATCGCGGAGTTTGGGATCTTTCTGGAACTTATCGCCGAGTTTGGTTTCAAGCGCTCTTTTAATGCTTTCCAGTGGCAGCAATTCAGTTGCGGCAATAACTGCTCCAAGAATAATGATATTAAACACGCGCGGATGCAGCTCATTTTTGGCAATATCATTTGCTGGAATAGCCACAACTTTCTTAACTTCCGGAAGATCACCAGGATCAACCCCTGGACCCGGCCTAGTGAACGAACAAGTTTTAGGTTCGCCAGCTACCAAATCCTGCGACAAGTCATCGTTGGGGCTATCGGCTGTAGGACATGGTGGTGTTACATCAAAATATTGCAGACCGATAATATTATCATTTACTTCGCCTTCCTGAATAAGTGAATTGTCATAAATATATATTGTATCCTTACCCGCGTACATCTTGGTTCGCTTAACTGCCCGTGGACTTACCGGTATCAGGATATCGGCTTTTTGGAATTTAGGAGCACCAATGGGACCATCACTTACTTGCACGAAAGCAAGCGAAACACCGCCGCGCTGCTCTACACCGAAATTAGGAATGTATAACGCATTTTTTCCTTCCTCATTAGCGGCTTCAGCCAAAATTTCAGCAATTGACTGAACACCTTGGCCACCCTCACCGGCAATAGCAATTTTAACAACCTTTGCCATCAGCTTAGCCCTCCTTTGGTTGTGGCGTTCTAAGTTCGCCGACCTTGTAATACTGCGCCATATCTTTTTCAATGAATTCCCAAGTCTGCTTAGCATTGGTGCGCCAGTTAGTCGGACAGCCAGACAGGCATTCTACAAACGAAATACCATTACCATCTATCTGATTTTGCAGTGCTTTTTTAATAAACCCTTTAAGTTGTCGCGGATTTGCCACTGTACCACGTGCGACATAAGCTCCCTCAGGCGCTACGGCAGCAACCATTTCAGGGCCTTTGGTAGGATAACCGCTTTGCGTTATATCCCGTCCGTAGGGAGTGGTTTCGGTTTTCATGCCAGGCAAGGTGGTTGGTGCCATCTGCCCTCCTGTCATCCCATAGTTACAGTTATTGCAAAGAATAATGGTAATCTTCTCACCACGAACCGCAGCATTGAAAAGGTGTTGTGAACCGATGGCATAACCGCCACCGTCGCCCATATACGCTACGCCAATAATATCTGGATTGGCCCGCTTCATTCCAGTAATTACCGGGGTAGTCCGTCCATGATGAGTCTGTACTGTGTCAACATTGAAGAAATCCCAAGCTAAGAGTGAGCAGCCGATATCACAGCCAAAAACCATTTTATCTTTGATACCTAATTCATCAATGGCTTCACCGAGGCATTTAAGAATAATTCCATGGCCACAACCAGGACAAAATTTATGTGGTTTTGTATCTTCATTCCAACTACTGGGCATAGCTGGCCGAAGAATATGAGTTTCTTTAAGTTCTCGCATGGTAGCCAACCCTCCTATTTCTATAATTTGTTATACTCTTCAATAATTTCTTCGGTAGTAATGCCGACACCAGGTCGAAGCATAGGTACAACTTCAACTGTGCTACCGAATATTTCGTGTTGTACAAGCTTCAATAACTGGCCATACGCAGATTCGGCAACAATAAGCTTTTTGGCTCCTTTAATTGCTTCTTTCAGCTGTTTTCCTGGGAAGGGGCGAACGGTAATCGGACGGAAATAACCAACTTTCTCACCGTTAGCGCGTAGTTGGTTATATGCGGCTAAAGCACCCCGCGATACAATACCATGCGTAACAATAATGACTTCCGCATCTTCACAGCCTCTAGCGTCCCATTCAACGACTTCTTCCGCCATCTTTTTCCAATCACGCTGATGTTTCATTACGACTTCATACAGCTCATCTTCTGTGTTATAGGTATTGCGAAGATGCTTGATAGCCCGCTGCGGGTTTTCAGTGTCACCAAGGAGGGGTTCGGGGTTCACTAATTCGATACCTTTTTCTTCAGGATTGTAGATCGTAAGCGGTTCACGCATTTTAGCCTGATATCCATCACCTAAGACAAATACTGGGAAGCGATATTTCCATGCGGAGTTAAAGGCCTTAATTGTGTAATCAAACAATTCTTGATGGGTAGCTGTCGAATAAACAATGCGATGACCTTCACCATTGCCACCAAATGTTGTCAACGTAGTTTCTTGCTGCGCATAAATAACAGTGGCTGTCGAAGGACCGCCCCGCTGCTGAATGATATATACAATCGGCAAACGCATCATTTCAGCCATGACGGCGGACTCCTGCATCAGCACATTACCGGGTCCAGCAGTTGCTGTAAATGCCTTTCTGCCCATGATAACGCCGCCAAGCGTTGTAAATCCGGCGGAAATTTCATCTTCGGTTTGAAGAAAGCGTTTTCCATACTGAGGAGCAAGTCTTGTCCAATAATGCATAATCTCGTTCTGTGGCGTAATCGGATAACCGTACATAATGTCAGCTTTAGCTGCTAACGCAGCCCAGGCACACACCTCATTGCCTGTCATGAATACTCTTTGTTCACCTTGCAGTGAAACTTCGGCCATAAAAGCACCTCCTCAAAATATATAACCTTTGTCTCATCATCCATTTAGCTGGGCCGCAAACCTGGGACATAGTCTGCATCCACCTACACAAAACGCTCTGAGGCAATAATTAACTATAGAAACTTGTATATTACACCAAAGTTACCTGGATAAAACGGCTTATATATAAGATATGAGGGGGGATTATTCCCCACCCCCATATCTTACCCAAAAGATAGCAACTCTTATCCTGTTACGTCTTTAAATTACGGAATCATCCATGTCAAGAAATACGCTTGTGCATATGTCATTAAGCCAATGATAATAGCCAATACTATGGAGTGCATAACAGTAAAGCTGAACAAATCACCTTCTTTACCAACCAGTCCGGTTGCGGCAGTAGCAACAGCAATACTTTGTGGTGAAATCATCTTACCGGTAACACCACCGGATGAGTTAGCGGCAACAGATAAAACAGGGTCCATGCCAACTTGTTGGGCGGTAACAGCTTGGAGATTGCCAAACAATGCGTTGGCTGAAGTATCCGATCCTGTCAAGAAAACGCCCAGCCAGCCAAGGAACGCCGAGAAAAATGGGAAGAAAGAACCTGTACCAGCCAAGAACAGGCCTAGCGTCGAGCTCATGCCTGAGTAGTTCATAATATAAGCAAGCCCCAGAACACAAGGAATTGTAATCAGCGGTTTGGTTAGTTGCTTAAAGGTTTTTATAAACAGTTGAACGAAACGGGAAGGGCCAATACCCAAAACCATGGCTGAAAGTATGCCAGCTATAAAGAGGGCTGTACCCGCAGCGCTTAGCCAGTTGATTTTATACATAGCCGCCATGGCCGTCGGTTTCTTGGCAATGGGTGCCACTTGCATAACGACTTTGTCCAGACCTGGAACAAAGTATTTGATGGATACAGAATCAATAACCGCCTGAACAGGTTTCAAGCCCCAGAGGATAACCATACAAGTAAGGATAACAAACGGAGACCATGCTTTAAGAATAGTACCTGTACTATACTTAGGTGCATTAACCGTAGTAGTGGCGGCAGCTTTTTCATCAGCGAAACGCCAGGTTTTTGCTGGTTTCCAGATTTTGAGGAAAAACGCCAGGGCTATCATACTAGCTAATGCGGACAGAATATCGGGAAGCTCTGGTCCAATGAAGTTCGAGGAAAACCATTGGATGCATGCGAAGGAGATACCAGCCACCAAACAGGCCGGCAATACTTCCATAGTAGATTTCCAACCAGACATCAACACAACGAGCCAAATGGGAATAATGACGGAAAGAAACGGCAATTGACGACCAACCATTTGGCTGATTTTCATGGTTTCAATCCCGGTTACTTGACCAGCAACAATAATCGGAATACCGATACCACCGAAAGCAACCGGTGCAGTATTAGCGATCAAGCATAGACCCGCAGCATAGAGCGGATTAAAACCAAGACCCACCAACATACCTGCTGAAATAGCAACTGGTGTACCAAAACCAGCAGCCCCTTCGAGGAAGGCGCCGAAAGAAAAAGCGATGAGCAGTGCCTGCAAGCGGCGATCATCGGTAATAGTGGCAATTGAGTTTTTAATTATTTCAAACTGACCGGTTTCTACGGTCATGTTATAAATAAAGATTGCTGTTATTACGATCCAGAAGATGGGGAAAACACCATATGCAGCACCCATTACTGTTGCGGTAACAGCAGTCCCAACAGGCATTTTGTAAACTAATACCGCTACAAGGACTGCTGAAATTACAGCGGCCGCACCGGCAATTTGACCTGGTGTCCGGCGAATAGCCAGTAGGTAAAAGATAATAATCATCGGGATGGCTGCGATAAGCGCCGATAAAGCTAAATTACCCATTGGGTCATAGATTTGTGTCCACGTCATACTTTACACCCCTTCTTTAGTTTGGGTTCCTTTTCATGTACACTCTGCAGATGGGTAAACTAATTGTTCTTTATTTTCACCTCCTATTTTGCTTACCTTTCCTGCCCAACAATCCAGTCATACCTATTTTCATATTTGGTATTGTGGGCAGGTGGTCTGACCACCTTACCTCTGAATTTTAATTCTACCTATCTTTGTAAATTCCTGCTGTGTTAATTTAATATTTTTTATTTTTGTTATTTTTTTTATTTTGCGAAATTTTGCTTTCTGTTTATTTTGTACATCAGCCGTAATTGACCTTATATGCTGGTACGCTTTGCTGCAAAGTAAAAAACAGCGCGAGTTTAACGCTGTT
>NZ_JBYKYF010000470.1:480-1587 GCF_057736855.1 Sporomusa sp. | reverse complement strand
TAAACAGAAAAAATGCCGAAATTGCAATGAAAAACAAAAACATCTTTGAACTTCAGGAGCTTTTAAAGCAAGCAAATGAGGAAAAAGCAAAGATATCTCTTAAAGCAGACAATTACAATACAATGGTAAACAGATTGATGAGAGAAAATGAAAACCTAAAAAGGCAGATAAAGGACTTACAGAATCAAGTACTAATTTTAAACTCCAAGCTAGAAAGCATTAAAAATGCCACTACATTTCAAAAAATAAAAAGCCTCTTCATAAAAGAAGAGGACTAAACCACTTTTACTATTTTATACCCCGCCGGTATTTTTTCCACTTCGTATATTCCCTTGTATGGAACATTAATTCTCTGTAATAAATTTTGCACCACTTTTAAAGACTCAAGCCCAAATTTGAGAGAATGACTGCACCCTTCTGAAATGCTTCTTGGCGTAGGAACAAATTCTACAGCAATATTGTGCCTTTTTAATACTCTCTCTGCCATAAGCCCATGCTGATAGGAATAAAACACGATCAACCCGTATTTCACACATACCACCTCAGAACCAGTATATTCTACACCTCCCTCAGTTGATACAATGTTCCTTCATGTCCATAAATTACTTAAAGGAATTTACAGCTTTCTGTAGAATATATTGATTTGAGGTGGTGTACATGAAAACAAAATCAACAATAGCACTAGTTTTAGCAGCAATTTCACTTTTTTCTTTTAATTCTGCTGACGCTTCAATCTTTTACTCTTATGGCTATTTTTCAAAAAACAATTTAATAAGACCTTCTGCTCTTATAACAGTAAGACAGCCTGTCTCCTTAAACAAAAAAATAGCTTCATACACACCTTCCTCCAGTATCATAAATAGTAATACAGCGAATCCAAGTAACACTTCACAAATTCAAACAAGTGCAGTACTTTCACAGGAGGAAAAAACTTTAGTAGAACTGGTGAATAAAGAAAGAAAAAAAAACAACCTCTTGCCATTACAGGTAGATGAAAATCTGTGCAAAGTTGCTAGACTAAAAGCTGAAGACATGCGGGACAACGACTACTTTTCTCACATTTCTCCAAATTACGGCTCTCCTTTTGACATGCTCAAAAAATTTGGA
>NZ_JBYKYF010000470.1:0-470 GCF_057736855.1 Sporomusa sp. | reverse complement strand
ATCCTTATTACAATAAAATTGGAGTCGGAATAGTAAAAAATAAACAAGGAAATGGAATAATAGTAGTGGAACTTTTTATAAAAGATTAATCCGGGAACTTCCCGGATTAATCTTTTTCCATGAAAACTTTATAGGCTTTGTAAGCCATGTACACATCCACTTTGGAAGACAATTCATAAGGCGCGTGCATGCTCAAAAGAGCCACGCCGCAGTCCAACACTTCCATCCCGTAATTAGCTGCATATTGAGCTACAGTGCCGCCGCCTCCCATGTCAACCTTCCCTAGTTCTCCCATCTGCCAGATTACTCCATTTTCATTGAAAAGCCTTCTAACTTTCCCCACAAACTCTGCATTTGCATCATTGGATCCAGCTTTTCCTCTCACCCCAGTGTATTTTGTTATGCATACACCCTTACCAAAATAAGCTGTGTTTTGTTTTTCACTCACTTCAGCATACGTCGGGTCAAAA
>NZ_JBYKYF010000103.1:0-9469 GCF_057736855.1 Sporomusa sp. | reverse complement strand
CTTAACAGAAGACCCTGGTATAAGCGGCATTCCATAAATATGGTGGACAGTAACACCGGCCTCCAATGCATTCTCACGGGTAACACCAATATATAACCGTCCCTGCAATGTTGCCGTAAGTGTAGAAAAGCTCGATGACGCAGTAGCTAGCTTCCAGCGATTAAATGCCTGCCGATAAGTATCATCAGGTCTAAGCTGGCATATTCTTTCAATTAGATTTTCCTTCTCCTTAGCGGCTTTACTCTTATCCGGATAATATAGTAATCCTCGAGACAAAAGCAAGCCAGCATGAGTACAATCGCTAATATCTCTAAATACATTACGGCAAAGCTGCTGCGTCATAATGTCTCCTCCTGTGAAAACAATGCCTGACAATATCTCTTAAGCCAGCCTGCAGCCTGCAAAATATCCCGTGTCAATAACCTATATGTCTGTGTATCACATTGAATGATTTTTTCATGAAGTTTTTGACCATTGTTGAAGTTCCAAGTTTCAGTACTGTTAAGGACTTGTGCTATGTCATCCAAATATTTTCTATACACGCCCTGTTTTGCTAATAAAAAACCAGTAGCCTGAGCAAGTCCTGACTGCATAACCATAGCAGGAAAAGAGTTAGCCCGGCTTTTATACTCTTTACGGTCACTTATTTCTACTTTTGTAACGCACAATATAGCTTGCTGCGCCATACGGCTGCTTCTGCTTGTCATTAGCTACACCCCCATCAGGAAACGGACAAGGCCTCGCCCAATAGTTGCTTTTCCGCCAACCTGAAGCAGAGTGTCTTTACCAACATGCTCAGTAAAAGATTGAAGCAATTGCTCAGCAGATTTTACAGCACTATTGCGGGCTGCTTTACTTGTTTTGCCGTTTTCCATGCCGAGAAAACCCCAAAGAATTGTTTCGGTAGGAAGGTTTTCTTCATACCAAAGAGCAGTATCATTTACAACTCCATGCTCGTCATCAATACGAATTCTCGCCCGAACTTCTGTTGCCGTTTCAGATAAAAAGGCAAAGATCTCATCAGCTACAATTAGAAAACGAGCTTTAAAGATCTCCTGCTCAATATCTTTAAATAATTTATTTGCAAGAAACTCAGCCCAGGCCTGAGCATTACGTTCTGCAGTTAAATCCAAATCTTCTAAATATACTTTATCTCCCTTAGTAACTACTGAACAATCTGAAACAATGGCCTTTTCACCTGCCACAGCAGGTATGAATGGTATTTTCTCAACTCCTGACCTTTTCAAATCGTTTACTAAACATGAGAGAACATAAGGACAGGTTACATAAGCAAACACTCCTGCAAAAGACCGTACTGGTAGAGCTAATAAATGTGCATCGCCCAAAATCAAAGCTCCTGCCATAGCTTCACTATCTGTAACATTAGCAGGACCAAATAATGCTACTTGGTCTTCGTGCTTACTAAAAAAATCGCGGAGTACGCCTTTCATGGCCGAACCAGGTATCAACGGAAAATTGGTCGATTTTGCGCGCATGATTGGCAAATCTACTACACCAACTGCCTGACCGATACCAACATGTACAGGTGACAGTGCATGAAGAAAATATAAACTTGTTTTCATTTTTGCTTCTCCCCTCAGTTTTTGCATTGCCAAGGTCCAGGCACAACCTGCCCAAAGCCGTCAAAACGATCTTGCTGTTCGTCACAGATAGAAGTCAACCATATTTTTTTCCAATCAAAACCGGCATCACTGATTATTTCAAACCAATATACTGAACCGGCCGGAACAGCCTTACGTGCAGCTTTAGGCTTTTGCTTCATCATGTCCCAGCCTGATATACCCTGCCAGCGTCCTATGGAAGCAGCCCTTAGCTTTACCTTCAATCCTTCACATTCCGGTGGCGTACCGATAAGAGTTTCATTGTCCAACCAGCCGGGTTTCCAGCCATCTTTGAAAATAGCTGGTGTAACCACAGTCATGACCAGACCTTTGGCCTTGGTAATCTCAGCTATATGATCACTCGGACAAGCAAACAAGGTGTCTGGCGCTTTTTCCAGCCAGCTTAATCTACGTTTACCTCCGAGAGTTATCATACGGTTAGACAACTCTTGTGAAAAACGGGCGGCAAGAGCAAAGGATACTGGTGAAAACCGGCATTTATCCTTATCAAAGCGCGGGGCAAAATCCAAGCCCTGTATATGAAAGAGAGCACCTGCTTTATTGGCATAGGTATTGCTATCAATGGCAACATGGGTTCGCGTATCAACCTCAGGTTTTTCTTTTGGCAGGGAATCAAAATCAATATTTTCTCCTGTTTTTTGCCATGCAAGCAGTGTTGTAAGTGGCCAAAACTCAGGGTCTGGCTGTGGTTTACCTTTGCATTGCTCTATAAGCTGTACAGGAAGCATTCCAGCCGGCAAATTGCAATAACAACCAGCAGGTAATGGCTTTGGCGCCAGTTTGCACACCTGCATCTTGTTAGTAGTTTCATCAAGCAGGTAAACACTGTCTAACGGACGAGGTACCATGATTTCACAAGATAAATTACTGATGCGAACGAGAAAAGGACCTTGAGATTTCAATGTCAGCAGTTGCTGCTTACGAGCATCATCTACATAGTTCCAGCCGTTTGCCTGCATCACACAAGTACGCAGCATCCCCGCAACAGAACTTGGCCAGGGGAAATTGGCCCCATCACGCCCTCCTGTACCAAAAGGTCGGCCTGATTTAAAAACAAGCGGTGCTAGCGGTTGAATAAGATAATTATGTAATTGGTTCATTTATTTCACCTCGCCTGCAGTACGGGCAGATAACCAGCGCGCTAGGATTAATTCTTCTGCTAATAATCTGAGACTATCTGCCGTATGTCCTTTTATATCTGCCAGTTGGAAATACCGCTTGAGCAAATCACTCTTAACTTGCTTGTCCATTCTTCCCGCACCGGTTGAACTTCGAGCACGGTCTAACAATAATTTAAGCTCTGCTTCAATTGCTGCTCCGGATAGTTGCAATTTTTGAAGCCTACCAGCCGCTTCCCGGATTCTATAAGCCAATCCACCTGAAATTTTTTTATTCGCATAGAGTTCTATCCATCTTTTTAAATTCTCAAATTCTGCTGCATTGCTAAAACTGAGCCATTTCTCAAGAATGTGACCTGAACGAATATGCAGCACTAACCCAAGAGCATTTCCCTGCTGTTTAGTACCAGCTTTTCCCTTGGCAAAACGTTCTGCAGCTTTGGCATATTTTCTGATTAGACTGTATGGCTCAAAAATATGGCATAGCGCTGCTCCAACACGTAACGTGGGAGCGTCGCTGACGCCTAACACCTGAGCTACTGGCTTAATTTTATTAGCAAACTCTTCTGATAATTTCTGTGATAAACCGATTACACTGGCTAAAGGTGCAATAATTAGCAAATCTTCACCACCTGCGTATATTGCTTGACCGTTATAAGCTCTGGCAATTTTCGTAGCCTGCTCGGCAAAGTCTGCAACAGCACGAGATATCTTGTGGTGTTCTAATTGGCTCGAAGCCTTATCAATAAAGGCTCCCATACGGTCACCATCAGCCATGATCATAGCAATATATGGACAAGGATATCCTTTGCCGCTCTGCGCTATTTTGTAGAGAATTGTTTGTAACTGCGCTAATACCTTTTGCGATTCGTCGCCATCTTTGATAGCTGTCGCAAGTTCTGCTGCCAGAGTTTCCGTAAACAACAATACGCCATCAAAAGGAAAAATATCCAGTCCTTTAATTTTAGAAGCTAAGCCTCTTTCGACTAATTTCTCATAAGCATGCTCCAGCTCATTAAGTGTTCGCTTTTCTAAAGTTAACAGCCAGCTTTGGGCCGCAACTCGCGCCAGCGGGATAAAATTCTGCTCTTCCCGAAGAGCGACCCAACGCTTAACTGACCCCAAAGCATCCAATTGTTCGCCTTGCTTCAAGTCAAAACGCAACATTGCCCTGCGATTTATTTCAGATTTTGATGGCAACACTGATTCACGCAACCCATCAAAGGATGATTTGGGAACACCTTGATCCTTGACCTGACCTACTGGGTACATAGGAGCAAAGTCACGGGTATTTTTACGCGCAGCAATGGATTGTTTTAGATTGTCGTATGATTGCTTATAATCTGCGCTTAATTCTGCCCAAGCCGCATAGGCTTCCAAGGCATCGGCGATTTGATAATCAAATATTACAGAGCGCAGGATAACACCATGATTTCTGTAGTCCTCGCGTGCTTGATTAGCAAGAAATATCAGATATTCTTTACCTTTTGTAATAGCATTGTCGGCAATTTTTCGTACTGCTGATTCCTCCATATCGTTGCACTGTACCAACAATATGTTAGACAAGTTGCTGATATCGTCCTTGTTATTTTTATTGACACGCTCGCTGACAGGATAAATTAGCTGGCAACCATCGGCAATTAACTGCTTGGCAGCAGCTCTCACTACCTCAGAGAGAATGAATGAACCAGCAAAGAGATCACGGCTTTTGCGAGCCGCTTCAATAAAACTTTGTACTGGACCAAAAGATATTTCAAGCAGCCATTTTTGCATATTAGTTACCCTCTTCAAAAAATTTTAAAAATGCGCTGATAGGATCTTGACCACGGTTAGCCATAGGGGGGATCTCCTTACTCAAACACTGATCTGTTTGCCACAATTCACCTAACGCCCATGAGCGGTCGCCTTGTTTTAGTTCAATTTTCGTCTTAAGTATCTCATGATACGGAAAACATAAACAGGCCGCTACCCACGAAGAGTTACCTAGATAATAAGCACGCAATATTAGCGGGCTGGACATCCGCTCATAGCCAAGCGGCAGTAGCTGAGGAGTATCGGCTGGATCACCTTTATCCTTAAAATGCGAGATTATGGGCATACCAAAAGCTGCCCGTGGAAAAACATTTCCCGCCTTGTGCACGGGTTGATGGCGGCGGCTGTTTTGCTTAGTTATCCGGCGAATAGCATCTGGTTCAGGCCACCTACTTCGACCCGCCGGGCTTTTTGAGTCTGCCGCCGGTCGGTTTCTGCCAATATCACGACCTTGACGAAACATCTGTAGTTTAGTTATGGCATCATGCCAAGCATCGATAGGATTTTGTTTACTACTTTGAGCCAGTACAAGCTTACATCCATATTTTTGGGCTTCTTCTTTACTGACAGTAAGAACCTGGTTGCTTATATTTTTAACTAGTACCGTCCCAACTCCACGACGGGTGCGAGCACCCAGTCCGCCAAAGGTTGCCCACCATTTTAGAGCCGTTAACACTTCGGAACACTGTTCTTCACTTAAGCCGTTTTTCTTTCCCCTTTGCAACCCTATATTAAGGCTAAACTCAAATGGTCTACCTAAACTGCGTGGCGGCGGAGGATTTATTCCTGATTCTCGATCAAAGGCAGGAAATAGCACATAGCCTTCGCAACGATGAATCCACCTTGTCAATGTCTCGGCACGACGTTCAAGCCCAATAGGACCTGAAGTCTGTACCCGCAATAAAACCTTACTCGCAGTTAATTCATTCTTATCTCCGAGACCACCCCAGATAGCACGTTCTTGCTTAAACAACTCTTTAGGATCTTTCACTGGATTAACCGGATCATGCTGTTTTAGGAAACGCCACCAAAAACGCAGTTGTCCTCGTATGGCTGTCGCTCGCACTGGCATCTTGGTATCGACTTCCCCGGCCTTGACCCCGCCACCAAATAGAGGAGTAACTAGTCTGCATTGAAAAGTATGGATTTCTCTTTCGTCACTAGGATTTTGTTTACCAATTCTCTCTAGCTCTTGCGTGATAATTTCACTAGGGACTGTTTTTGTTTTCAATACCTCTCCCTCGCATTTCTCGTCTATATAGGTTTGTGATTTTATTTATTAGCGTTCTAGACGCGTACTTTCACAAATTGCTGTAGATTAATCTTTTATCATCTGTTCCTCTCCATGAAGTGGGAAGGTCTTTCCTACAGTTATTTATTGGACTTATCGTCCTTTCCTATCTCTACGTCATAGGTTGTCACTTTTTTTGTTTCAGTGCTTATATACTGGAATTGACGATCCGTTCCAAGTGTCGCAACAGCTCCCGCAATGCTATTTACTTTTTGCCCGCTAGTTATATCGATAACAATATCACTTTCCCGAAAATTTTCGTTGCTCAATTCTGTATATAATTCATTAATCTGTTTATAAATCATTTCGATATCCTCAAAATTACCAATTGATATAAACTTTATAGGTTCAGGCTTATTAGCAGGAACAGGAGATAATTTTGGCAGTACCTGCATCACAATTTCTCTAAAAAGAGCCTTATTCTTATCTTTTTATCAGATGTAAAGGCATAATGCGTTCTAACTTTTCTTCACGATGTCCAAGCTAGCCAATTCATTCCCTCCTAAGTTGTAAATTATTCTATATAAGCAAAAATTTTCCTGCAAAATGTCATAATTTTGAATTTATTAGATTTTGGCAAAAAAAAAAAAGCCTGAGCAAAAATACTCTGGCCTTTGATAATTAAATTCCAGCAAATGTAAGCTTATTTAAAATTTACGCTAATCTATCGTGTTATTTTGCATTTTACTCTCTACCTTTAACTACTACATACAGCTAATTTTTCATGTAAATTTATTAATTTACTATGGTTCTAATCTTATAACGACTGTGGTAATTGGGTATAATCTGCCAAACCTTTAGAAATACCACATGCCTGGTCACATTGGTTGATGAAATTCCACACTTGTTCTCTTACGCCAGCAAAATCGCTTGCTTGTAATGGGTTAACACCATGGGCAAGAAAACTATAATTGCGTTTTTTGAGTTTATCTAACATTTTGCTACGGTTTTCTAACCAAACTTTACCTGCAGGGTGGTTTAGCTTAGCTAAGAGCTCAAAGTTATCAACAAGTCCAATTTGTATTTTGCCATCACGCCGCTTAGCTTCATATTCTTCCCGCAGATTTTCAGGCAGCCGATTAACATCTATGTCTGAGCTATACAGTGAAGGCTTGCTGTTCATTAAACAGAACTGACCGTACATTTCTATAGCCCGATAGATTCTGGCTATAGCATCATCATAGTTACCCTGATTAGCCCGCCGCTCGGCATTAAGAAATAAATCATAAACAACATCAAATTTCATATTAGGCCTAGTATCAGGGTTCCAGCTTTTATACCAATTGAGTCCTATAATGATTCTTTTTACTCTCCCCATAGCCTCAGCTATATGGGAATCTTTAGTATATGGGCTTAAAAATTCAGCCGCTTCTTGATAATTAAATTTATCCCAGGCCGCATAAGCTTTGCATAATATCAGCAAACGTTCCACGTTATTATCGTCTGTCAAACCTTCTTCAATGAGCGCCTCAAGGATCGGAATAGCACCAATGTAATTCCAGTTGCTCACTAATTCCCTTACCAAGCGCAATTGTCTATGGACAAAAGCTGTATTACCTTTAAACTTTTTCAAAGAATGCATACCATGTTTAATCTTAATCAAATCAACACGCGGACCGCCAACAAAAGCCAGCTCACAGTTAGGATAGTCCATTGCAGCTGCGGCGCACCCAACACTCATGGACTTTGTACCACCAGTATAGTCTACTATTACCTGATGTGATTCACTTAATAGCTGACTAATTAGCAAGGTAACCCTTGTATAAATCTCATATGGTTTATCTGGATCAACTTTAACTATTTCGTATTGATCAGGCAATAAACCAGTTTGTTCTACTAATGATTTGTTTTCACGCTGTTCTTTATGTCCGCATTCCTTGCAAGTATAGGCAAGAAAGCTAGTACGCTTTTCAATAGTTTCCCAGCTTCCTTTGGTTGTTTCAGTTGATTCACTGCAGATAAAATAGACACGGTCTGGTTTGTTACTTTGAATGGATTTCACAATCGGTGCGTCTGAACCACCTACGCTGGCTATCAAGATTTTCATTTATTCAAACCCCCTCAATTTTTTAAATAGCCCATAATTATCCCAGGTAGACGGACAAGGTCTTCCTGACATATTAGACCGATTCTTAGATCTCGGGCTTTGCGTACAAAGTCGCTAGGAATTTCATTTCGCCGCACTTGCAGGACCACGATACTACGCGCAAAATAACCAGCATTTCGCTGGGCAACTAGTTCAATTTTGGGCAAAACATCCGCAGGGCTAATGTTCTTTATTCCGCCTGCCTTACACTCCAAAAATAAAGTTTTACCCTTATGAGAAACTAAAACGTCTACTTCATTGTCGCTTGTACAGTTATTGTCCTTCAAATATGCCTGCCGGTTATACAGACGTATATTCTTCATTACTTCATCAAACTTTCCAACTAGTTGATGATACACAAAATCCTCCAGCCATAAACCGCCGTGAAGATATTTATCAAACGCTACTGAGATTTTAATACTAATTGAAGTGTCACTTTTTGCAAATGATAGCAATCCCACAGAGTTTAGATAGGATATTGTTCTTATAATTTTATCAGTGTCTTCCCCCATGGATTGTACCGGTCTTTCGTAGGATATATCTGAACTTATCAGCTTGGCATACTCTTCACGAATAGAATGTGACCGATACCATGACCAAAATAGTATCCATGCTTGAAGATTTGATTTTATATAAGTGGTGATTTGCCGCAAAAATGCCTCTGCCAAAGGTGATTTCTGTTCTCTCATTATCTTGCCATAGGCAGCAAGCATTATAGCACTTGGAATGTGCGGTAGACTTTGTCGAAATACCCGCTGCTTGGTATCTGCAGAAATATTTAGAATTACATTATTTTGTGTGTCAACATAAACCGCTGTACCTTTATGTATTTGTGAAGCTTGATAGGCACCCAATGACATAAGCTTGGTACCACCAGTAACGTCAAATATAACATCCTCTCCTGGTTGCACCAGATTTTGTATGCTCTGTCTTACTACTTCCGGGTCATTGTGAGTAGATAATATATGATATTGCACCCGCATGGAAGGATGGAGCTGGGTCAGAGCATGTATTACATTATCTGCTTGAACTTTTTTAAAAGACGTAGTTAATATGTGAACTTCGTTAAGCTGTTGAATTGCATTCACCAACAATAAGATAGGCGCCACTTGGTCACCAAGTAAAGTAATAACTTTTTTCATAAAGAATGACACCTCATGCATGTAATATACACATTGTTTGTGATATATGGTATTCGCAGTAATTTAAGGAAAATCCTGTTAAGTTTTGTTTAAATAAATTAAAAAATTAAACTAGCCACCCCTATGTGTGAGGCAGCTAGTTCCCATGTTTATGCTCTACACGTACTTCCATCCTCTTAAACTTTTTTTAGAATCCTCTTATTATATCACAGACACTAATTTCTCTTAATCCAAAAAAGCCGGGTAATAATATTAATACTAGCGGCCCAAATTATATCACATTGCGGCGTCCCCCATTCTTTCTAGAACCACTACTTTGGCAGGATTTCCGGTAAATGGCTTTAATTGTCACAATTAATCGCTGGTCTTCTAATTCT
>NZ_JBYKYF010000102.1:1610-9476 GCF_057736855.1 Sporomusa sp. | reverse complement strand
GAACTTGAAAAAGTGGTAATGCTTAAAACCGTTGATGCCAAATGGATGGAACATCTTGATGCCATGGAAATGCTGCGTCAAGGAATTGGCCTTAGAGCATACGGGCAAAAAGATCCGCTCGTTGAGTACAAAATCGAAGGTTACGAGATGTTCCAGCAAATGATGGAATATATCCAGGAAGACATTGTCCGCTATATGTTTAGAGTGAATATTATTTCTCAGGCCCAACCGGAAGATCATCTCGCCGGAGCTAGTGCTACCCGTGGCGGTGAGGCAGGCGAAGCACAGTCTCAGCCAGTGGAACCCGTTGTTAATAAGGATACCATCGGGCGCAATGAGCTCTGCCCCTGTGGCAGTGGCAAGAAATATAAGCGCTGCTGCGGCAAGTAAAGTTAGGTTGGATCATCGTAAATTGCGGTAGATAGTAGGAGTTGAAAAGATGCTGTTGGAAGACTTACGTGGGTCGATTGGAGCCTTGGCCCAAAAGCTTGATGAAATGAGGGTTTCTCTTTGACGTAGCTGGAAAATCAGAACGTATCGAGGAACTGGAAGATCGAATGAGTGATCCGGCTTTCTGGGATAACCCTGATGAAGCGCAAAAAATTGCCCAGGAGGTTACTCGGCTAAAAGATAGTATTGCCCAGTATCAGGATATGGTTAACCGTCATAGTGATATGTCTATTTTGTGGCAATTGGGAATGGAAGAACAAGATGAGAGTGTGTATCCTGAGGTAGCACAAGCAATTACCAGTCTTGAACGGGATATCGAGCGTCTTGAACTTTCGCTGATGCTCTCAGGCGAGTATGATGCTAATAACGCCATATTGACGTTGCATGCTGGTGCAGGCGGTACGGAAGCCCAGGATTGGGCGCAAATGCTTCTCAGGATGTATGTCCGTTGGGCGGAAAAGAACAATTACAAAATTGAGACATTGGATTTCCTTGCCGGCGATGAGGCTGGCGTGAAAAGCGTTACCATCATGGTGGCTGGTACTAATGCTTATGGCTACTTAAAAGCAGAAAAAGGTGTTCACCGCTTGGTACGAATTTCGCCGTTTGATGCCAGCGGACGTCGTCACACGTCGTTTGCCGCAGTGGATGTCATGCCGGAAATTGATGATTCGGTGGAAATTGAAATTAACCCGGCAGACCTAAGAGTTGATACTTTCCGGGCTAGTGGTGCCGGCGGTCAGCATATTAATAAAACCGATTCTGCTGTCCGTATGACCCACTTGCCGACAGGGATTGTGGTACAATGCCAAAGTGAACGGTCACAAATTCAAAACCGCGAGCAGTGCCTGCGGTTGTTACGGGCTAAGCTGTTTGAACTGGAACGGCAAAAGCAAGAAGAAAAGAAGGCCGAATTAGGCGGCGAATATCAGGCCATAGAATGGGGCAGCCAGATTAGGTCTTATGTGTTTCATCCATACAATCTTGTTAAAGATCATCGGACAGGCGCGGAGACGAGCAATGTGCAGGCTGTTATGGCCGGTGAAATTGACCTGTTTATTGAAGCCTACTTGAAAAGTAATGTAAACCGGTAATCAGTTTCTTAAGGGGGAATTCCCTATGAACCGTTTTACCAGAATCATCCTGTTTATGATGATGGTTATAGCCGCCGTACAAATGATATTGCCCAAAGTCGTATCAGAAGCTGTGGCTCAGGGGCTGCGTGAATTGACTGGCAGCAAGCAGGTGACGGCTAAGGTTGAAAAGAATCCGGCCATTCTCATGCTTGGCGGTAAATTTGATAAAGTAACGGCAGATGTCAGTGAGGTAAAAACCGACAAAATTACCTTTCGGACGATGCAAATTAGCCTCACTGGCGTAGATGTTGATATTCAGTCTTTATTAATCAGTCGTAAACTGGTGTTTGAGCAGCTAACCGATGTAGCAATTATGGCAACACTTAGTCAGGAAGAACTGGCTGCATTTCTTAACAGCTCAGTAAAAGGGATTAAACATGCGGTTGTAAGTATAGACTCTGGTAAAGTCGAGGTCAGCAGTGCTTTGACGTTAGGCGGATTTGCTCGTGTCGATGTCAAGCTCGAGGGGCGGATTGTCGGTGACCGTGAAAATCAGCGGATCACGTTTGTCACCGACCGATTTTTGTTAAACAATACGCCTGTAGGCAATATTGCCGGATCTCTGTTAACCGAAATACAGCTGGTTGACCTCAAGAAACTTCCATTTGGTGTGAACGTACGTGATATCGTTATGGAAGCTGGTCAAGTTATTATTTATACTGATAACCGGGAATAGTAATAAAAATAGAACACTTGAAACGTATTCGACAGTTTCAAAAAGGTGGAGAGATTTTTGTCAACCTTTCGCTATAATAAATGGCTAATTGCCTTGATTATCCTTGGCCTATTGGCTTCGCTCACCATTAATTGGCAGCGTCATACGGTTGAACATGCCAATTCTACTGTGGAACTGGTCATGGATTATGAAGATCTCATGGAATTAGCATTAATGGAAGGCGTTGAGCCGCTGCATGTATTTCAACAATGTAAAGAAGCTGGCATTACTTCTTTAGCCGTATATGAGACTACCCTGGAAAAACTGAATAAAAGCGGCAAGATCACTGCTTTGTCTGGGGCGGATATTCTCCACCAAGACCGTATCGGTACGCTGAATGATGCTTTTTGGCGCAGGTTAATTGCTGGTGGCAAAATCAACGCTGAGGATGTATATGTTGTCGGCCAGGATAGACAAGTTTTTTTAGAGGTAATGAGTGATTTACAGCGGCGATTAAGTCCTGACAGGGTAATGCTGCTAGCCGACGGTGACCGCCCAGTATTGGCGGTAAAAGCCAATTTTGAGAAAGTGGTAAAATGGAATTTGGGTTTGCCAACTGATGAACTTAAGGCTGTTGAAGACATGGGCTTTTATGTAGTTGCCCGTCCAACCAACTATACGAAAGTGACCGCCGATGATGTCAATGCTGTATTTGAGCGTTTGGCTAGTATTAAGAACCTTTCAGCCATTATGTTTTCCGGAGATGAGGTACTAGGTTACCCGGATTTGTTGCCGCTGACGGTCAGCCATTTTAAAGACCGCCAATTGACATTGGCCATGATTGAACACCCATTACAGCTGCAGTTTTTTAAGCAAGAAGGCTTAATGCAGCTTGCAACGGCTCTAAACTATCAAGCAGCCCGGGTGTATGCCATTCCCAAAGATGAGCAGCCTAAACTAAAAATGAGTGATGCCGTTCATCGCTGGACAGTTACCGATCAGGAACGCAATATTCGTATGAATCTGCTGCGGAAGTATAATAAGCCTGAACCTGGCATGACGCTTGTAGAAACCAACCTGAAATATATCTCAGATACTAAACAAGCGCTGCTGGCAGAAGGGTTTTCTCTGGGAAGGGCTGCGACTTATCAGCCTTACTTTGCTTCACCTTGGCTCCTAGCGTTGGTTGTGCTTGGGGCTACGGCTGCTGGTATTTTGTTGTTATTACAGGTGTATCCGCTTGCTGTACGGTGGCAGTATTTGCTTATGGTCATCATCGCAGCTCTGTTAATCTTTCCGATACTTAAAGGTGGCGGTACATTGTGTCGGCAAATGGCAGCGCTGGCCAGTGCCATTTGCTTTCCGGTACTGGCTATGACCTGGCAGCTTGACCGCTGGCGTAAACAGGAGGAAACCGGTCAATGTACTACTTCGTTAGGCCGGATGATTACCGCTGGTGTTGGTGCGCTTACTATTACCACCTTTTTATCGTTAATCGGCGGAATGTATGTTAGCGCTGTTCTTAGTGATGTACGTTTTTTCCTGGAGATGGAAATCTATCGTGGCGTAAAATTAACTTTTGTTGCGCCGCTTATTTTAATTACTATTATTTATTTAACCCGTTACAATTTGTTTGATAAAGTTGAGACCAATGCCCAAGGGTTGTGGCGGCAGATAACCGGTATTATTGAGTATCCGGTAACCATAAAAATCCTTCTCTTGTTTGGCGTTGCCGTTGTAGGTGCCTGGATATTTATTGGTCGCTCCGGACATACGGCCGGAGTGCCTGTGCCAGCCATTGAACTAAAACTTCGGGCTTTGTTAGAGAAGGTCATGTACGCCAGACCACGCAGCAAAGAATTTTTAATTGGTCATCCAGCCTTTTTGTTGGCCGTAATGGCTATCTACCATAAATGGCCGCGGCTTGTCCAATACATCCTGATTGTGGCAGCTACTATGGCGCAGGGTTCACTGGTTGAAACCTTTGCGCATTTAAGAACTCCGGTGTTGATGTCGACAATCCGTGGCCTTGATGGTTTGCTGTTGGGAGCTGTAATTGGCGCAGCGGCTGTGATTGGCGTATATATAATCCAGGTCGTAGCGATCCGGTTGGTGGGAAGGAGTCCGTCAGCCCATGAGTAATATTGTTGTTTCTGGCTATTATGGTTTCGGCAATGCTGGCGATGAAGCCATGCTGGCCGCCATGATTGAGGCTCTGACTGACATTGAACCCAATCTTCATATTACGGTCATTTCTGGAAATCCTGATGATACCAAACGTCGACACGGTGTTGCTGCCGTCTATCGCCTTAATTATCCAGAAATTCTTAAAGTGATGACGAAAAGTCAGCTCTTAATTAGCGGGGGCGGCAGTTTGCTCCAGGACGTGACCAGTGACCGCAGTTTGTATTATTATCTGAGCATTATGCTGATGGCCAAAAAACTAGGAAAACCGGTTATGCTGTATGCGCAGGGGATTGGGCCGGTACAGGGGACGCTGGCTCAGGGGGCCATGCGCTATATTGGCAATATGGTTGACATGATTACGGTTCGCGATGAGGGTTCCTTTGAAGAACTTAAACGGCTGAAGGTAACGGTACCACCTATTTATGTAACAGCCGATCCGGTGTTGGCGATGCATCCGGTAGATCGGCAGATTGGCCGCAATATTTTACGACAACACGGTCTGGAAGGGGTAACGCCACTTGTTGGCATCTCGGTAAGAGAGTGGAAAGAATGGTCGCACTTTAAGCGGGTGTTATCCCACACAGCTGACCGGATGATTGAGGAGTTAGGTGTTCGGGTGGTATTCATTCCGATGCAGTACCCGGATGATCTGGAGGTCTCTAAAAAAATAGCCAGCCGGATGAAATATGAAGCCGCCGTGCTGCCTGGTGAATATACTACTAGTGAGCTGTTGTCACTTGTCGGAAACTTAGATTTGTTAATTGGTATCAGGCTGCACGCGCTAATTTTTGCCGCGGTGATGCATGTGCCGATGGCTGGTATATCCTATGATCCGAAAATTGATCGTTTTCTGGAAACCATTGGCGAGCGGCATGTTGGCACCTTAAAAAGTATTAGCACCGATAGTCTAATGGAAAAAGTGCGCCAATTGTGGGAGGAGCGCAAGCACCCCAACAAACAGCGGGAAGAACGTATTAATTTATTACGAAATAAAGCATTTCAGAATGCCGAATTAGCGCTTAGCCTAGTGAAATAATGTAAACAGGAGGTAGCCATGGTACATTGGAAGTGGCTGCGGGACTATCTGGGAATTGCGCTGGGGACATCCATTACTGCCTTAGCATTAAATATGTTTCTTATTCCTAATAAGGTCGCGGCAGGCGGCACTAGTGGCCTAGCCACAGTACTCCATCATACTTTTGGGCTGCCGGTAGGGATGACCATGATCGCCATGGATCTACCGATGTTTTTACTAAGTGTTAAGCTACTAGGGGCACGTTTCGGTATAAATACGCTGCTGGGTGCAGGCATTTTAGCGTTTACCATAGATCTTACGGCACCTTATGTGCCACTATTAACACAGGATTTATTGCTCAATTCCCTATATGGCGGCGTTCTTTCCGGTATTGGCATGGGCATTGTATTTAAGTTCAAGGGAACTACTGCCGGTACGGATTTAGCGGCTGCCATTATTAATAAATTAACAGGCCTTAGTGTGGGTAAGGCTTTGCTCACGGTTGATCTTTTCGTGATTGCCTTGGCTGGAATTGTGTTTGGTAGCGCAGAACTGTCTTTGTATGGTATTATTTCCCTATTTGTTACTACCCAAATTATTGATTTAGTTCAGGAAGGCCCCAGCGCAGCGAAAGCCTTTTTCATTATGTCACAGTCCTCGCAAGCGGTGGCAGATGCCATCATGCATGAGCTTGGAAGAGGCGTTACGTTATTAGCTGGACGTGGCGGCTACACTCAGGCTGATCGCGAGGTTGTTTTCTGTGTGGTTAGTAACAGAGAAGTTTCGCAGGTGAAAGAACTGGTGTACCGCATTGACTGCCAGGCATTTGTTATTGTTACCGATGCACATGAGGTGTTGGGCAAAGGGTTTAGTACTACTTATTAGTTATATGGGTATATTTATAGCCTATCAGCAATAAAAGAACTTAGGAGGTTGAAAGAATGACACAAACACTTACCCCGGAACAGCTTAAGGAACTGGCTGGACGGGCCAAATCCATCAGACGCAATATTATCAGCATGGTTACCGAAGCCAAGTCCGGCCATCCTGGCGGCTCGTTGTCGGCTACTGATATTTTGGCGGTTCTATATTTTGCTGAAATGAAGGTTGACCCTGCCAACCCTAAGGATGCGAATCGTGACCGCTTTGTTTTGTCTAAAGGTCATGCTGCTCCGGTGCTGTATGCTACTCTTGCGGAAAAAGGCTTTTTACCGGCAGAGGAATTACTCACGTTGCGTAAAATTGACAGCCGACTGCAAGGACATCCGGAAATGAAACATATCCCGGGTGTTGATATGTCGACAGGCTCGTTGGGACAAGGGCTAAGCGCGGCCTGTGGCATGGCGCTGGCTGGTAAGCTGGACGCCAGAGACTATCGGGTATATGCTTTGCTAGGTGACGGCGAATTGGAAGAAGGGCAGATTTGGGAAGCGGCTATGTTTGCTGCCCATTACAAATTGGACAACCTTACGGCCTTTGTTGACTATAATGGTCTGCAAATCGACGGTCCGGTTGCGGAAGTTATGTCACCGTTACCCATTCCTGAAAAATGGCAAGCCTTTGGTTGGCATGTACTGGTTATCGATGGTCATGACTATAATGCTATTTATGATGCCATTCAGACAGCCAAGACAGTAAAAGATAAACCCACCATGATTGTCGCTAAAACCATTAAAGGCAAGGGTGTGTGCAAAATGGAAAATGTCGCCGACTGGCATGGCAAGGCTCCCAGTCGTGAGGAATGTGAACAGTTCCTGGCAGAATTACAGTAATCTGGGAGATAAACAAATGGTGTTTTGACTTCAAACTGAGAGAACGAGGTGTGATATACATATGGCTAATCAATTAGCAACCAGAGAAGCCTACGGTTTAGCCTTAAAAGATCTGGGCGACCGTAATAAAAATGTCGTAGTCCTGGATGCCGACTTATCAAAGTCAACAAAAACCAATGTGTTTGCCAAAGCCTATCCAGATCGGTTCTTCAATGTCGGGATTGCCGAGCAAAATATGATGGGGGTAGCAGCCGGCTTGGCTGCCGCTGGTAAAATTCCGTTTGCCTCAACGTTTGCCATGTTTGCTACCGGCAGAGCTTTTGAACAAATCCGCAACTCTATTTGCTACCCGAAACTCAATGTTAAAATTGCTGCTACGCATGCAGGATTGACTGTGGGCGAGGATGGCGCATCCCACCAATCCATTGAGGACATTGCCGTAATGCGGGCATTGCCAAACATGACGGTGATTGTTCCGGCAGATCCTACAGAAACCAAGCAAGTAATTGAGTTTGCTGCCGAATACCAAGGACCAGTATATATCCGGTTAGGACGAGCACCTGTGCCGAATGTTTTTGGTGAAGCTTATCAATTCCAGCTTGGCAAGGCAGCGTTACTGGCTGACGGTAAGGATGTAACGATTATTGCCTG
>NZ_JBYKYF010000102.1:0-1600 GCF_057736855.1 Sporomusa sp. | reverse complement strand
GGCGTTATGGTGTCTCCGGCCCGTCATGCCGCAGAACAACTTATTTCCCGGGGAATAAGTGCTAGAGTACTGAATATGGCCTCCATTAAGCCGATTGACAAAGAAGCCATCATTGCGGCTGCACGGGAAACTGGTGCCATTGTTACCTGTGAAGAACACAGTGTGATCGGTGGTCTTGGCAGTGCTGTTGCTGAAGTGCTTGTCGAACATGAACCTGTGCCGCTGGAAAGAGTGGGTGTAATGGATACTTTTGGTGAGTCTGGTACACCTGGTGACTTACTCAAAAAATATAATTTAACCGAAGAAGCCATTGTTGCTGCCGCTAACAAGGCAGTTAGCCGGAAAAAGGCCTAAAATAGCAGTTAAAAGCATTAAAGCAGCCCGCACATGCATATGCATTATGTATGTGCGGGCTGCTTTTGTCTGGAACGGTGAGTTTGCTAATTCGCCATGGTGTACATGGGTATTAAAGGAGGGATGAACTTGAACTCCTGGAAGGTGATAAGCCTCGGCCGGCGTGTAATGCGCCGGATTGGACTAGGATTCGTTGGCCTGTTGGCACTGGTCCAAATGGGCGGAGCTATGACAACCGCTACCTCTATGTTGGTGTCGCTAGCCTTTTATGTACTTGCTTTTGGCTTTAAGTTTGCTATTGGTTTTACAATACTCTTGCTTGTCCATGAATTAGGCCATGTGCTTGCATCGCGGATTGTTGGACTGAGAACCAGCGGGCCAACCTTCATCCCGTTTATTGGTGCTGTGATTAGCTTAAACCGTGCTCCGGTTAATGCCAAAATGACGGCTAATATCGCTATTGGCGGGCCAGCTGCCGGAACGCTTAGTGCCTTGGTCTGCCTGGCATTTTACTTGTGGAGTGATAATATGCTGATGCTGATATTGGCTTATACTGCTTGTTTATTAAATTTATTTAATCTAATTCCTTGTGCGCCGCTTGATGGTGAACGGATTACTGCAGCTATTTCTCCACGGCTTTGGTGGATTGGCAGTCTGGTTATTGGTATTGTGTTTTTGTATACACATAATATTTTGGTTTTAATTATTTTCTTATTTTCGCTGGTTGCCCTGTGGCGCGGCGAGGAAGACAAAGATGAGCGTTATTACCAGTTAACAGCCACTCAGCGTCTTACGGTTGCATGGTGGTATTTTGGTCTGCTAACAGTGCTAGCCTTTACCACACTGTACACTATGGAGCTATTAAAATAAAGGGAATTTATGGAGAAACATAGAAACAATTTATTGAATTTATACCAAAAAAGAGGTTTTGCCAGATTAATGTCGAATAAGTAATCGCTTTGTCTTTGAGTTTACAATGGAGGTACTTTAGTTTTGATTTACATGCATGAAGTGTCGAAAGTATATGGTAATGGATCGGTTGCGCTAGCAGATGTTACAGTAGAAATTGGTAAAGGTGAGTTTGTTTTTGTAGTAGGGCCGAGTGGCGCAGGTAAGTCGACCTTCATCAAACTTATCTTACGGGAAGAACTGCCTAGCAGTGGGCGGCTGATAGTTAACGGGTACAACTTAATTGATATGCCGTCAAGCCAAGTACCGTATTTACGGCGTGGCTTGGGTATTGTTT
>NZ_JBYKYF010000101.1:0-9542 GCF_057736855.1 Sporomusa sp. | reverse complement strand
CAATGTCAAGAACGGACACATTGTCTGGTCAGATCAGTCAACAATTACCAATTATAACGACGATATCTCTGCCGCACTTTCTGAAGCTGCCTATGATTCTATTCGCAAGATCTATAAATTTGTTCCGTTGCAGGGCTATGTCCTTAAAGTGGAAGGCAACCAGTTTTATATTGACTTAGGTACAAATCATAATGTAGACAAAGGAGATATTTTCGAAGTAAATGCAGCAAGTAATGCCATGAAACATCCTGTTACCGGCGAACTTATTGTAATCAAACGGAATGTCGGCGAGCTGGAGGTTGTCGAGGTGCTGGACACCCTATGTATTGCCAAGTTCAAAGACAAGGATGACAGTAAAAATTTACGCAACTCTATCCAGGTGGGAGATGTTGTAACCAAAAAACTTCGAAAAAAACCCAAAGGATTCTTGGGTCTTGGCTGGTCAGGAAAACATGAATTCTAGCCCCTGCAAAACAAAATAATCATTGTAATAGCGACAAACCTACTACATAAAATATAGACTTCTCTGCTGTTCACTTAACAGCAATAAGGCCAGTAAAAAGCCATAAGGGCTTTTACTGGCCTTCAATGACTTTTATGATATTATACAATGTCCTGTTAATCGGAGTATCTACCCCGTACTTTTCCCCAAGTTCACAAACCGTGCCGCCAAATATTTCTACCTCTGTCTTGCGACCACATTCGATATCTTCCAGCATCGAAGTTCGGCTGTTAGGATTTAGCGAATATAAAATTTCATACCATTTCTCAATATCTGCATAAGTTAAGTTTATTCCCACCTTTTCCGACAACCGCACCACTTCCATCATGGCCGATGTCAGCAGATCCTGGGCTGATTTGTCTGTCTGAAAAATCCCAAATCTCCCTCGCGTAACTGCCGAACATTGGTTGATGCCAACATTGAACATGAATTTCCACCACAGCGAATACAACATATTTTCCGGGATACTGTAAGGGATACCGGCTCGCTCGAAAAGATCCTTTACAGCTTGTACTTTCTCGGAATATTCATGATTAATCTTTTCACCAAAAGCGATATTCCCATAACTGGGGAACCGAATATGATTTCCTTCTTTGTTAGCCGTAAGTCCATAGGATACTGCATAAAGCATTTTGTCCATCCCGTATTCCTTGCCGATTATCTCTTCACTCGTAATGCCATTTAACAAAGAAAGAATCACCGTGTTATCCCCGACTTGATTTTTCATATCAGCTATAGCTTGTGATAGTTGATGGGCTTTAACAACAACGATAATCAAGTCAGCAGGCTCACCTTGTTCGTCCGGCGATACATAATTGAAATCATACCGCTTGCCATTAATGAAAAACCCTTCTGCTTGGTAACGCTTGGCTCGCGCTTCATTAGCTATGATTTTTAACCCGTTTGGATTCAAATCATGTAACTTACCAGCATAAGCACACCCCAAAGCGCCAAGACCAATAAACGCTATATTTTCAATCTTTTTCATCTCACGCTACCCCCTTCTCCATCAAGGCCACTAGTCGGCTAAAATATTGCCAGTGTATACAAATTATACCACAGCTATTACATCATAACTTCTACAAATAAATCGAACCACCTTCTTATAATGTTTCATTAACATTCTACGAAAACGGTAACTACCAACCTTTATCTCAGCACTAGCTCTACAGGTTCAAGACTCAATCCATGTAGCCCCTTTTCGCTACGATTGATCTAATCACGGCTGAAAACTTTAGTAGCAAAGCTTAACTGCATATATGAAAGGACTTGGCATGCAAGCCAAGTCCTTTCGTTCAATTCAGATAGTCCAAGGGTAAAACTAGCTTAATGGCTTACGATAATCCTATAGGACAATTCTTTAAGCAGTTAAAACACATATACTGATTTCCTAAGTGTGCTGCTTGTCTTAGGCGGGCATATTGCTCATCGAGCAGCAGTTGTTTTTGTTTCTCCGGCGAACTACCTAGCAACTGCAATTGAAAAGAAATATCAGCAATTAAACCATAAGGCTGGGAATGGCCTAAGCATTTCATTACATCAGTCTTGCCTTCGTCATCCAAGGCTCTTGCCGGGCAGGTTTCGACACATCTATTACAATGAGTACAAAAATCCTGTTCACATTTGCCAGATGGTTGCAGCATAAGATTAGTAACCATACTGGTGAAAATAACCCTAGTACCAAACCGGGGATGAATAACAAGATTATGCCGTCCAAAGGCTCCTAAACCGGCAGCAACGGCTGCGTGCCGTTGAGAAAAATCAGCGACTGCTTTGCGGTCATTATGCATTTCAAAAGGATAGACCATCGGCATGGTAACCACTTTCGCGCGATAGTTGTTCTCCAAATGCCGCGCTATCCGGTAGCTACAAGTCCTGGCAAAGGCGTTTAAATCCAAATAACCGTTTTGGGCAGCACTCATACTGGGACTTTCACAATTTGTCAGAGCTTTAAAAGCCAGGACAATGATAGATTTTGCCTCAGGCAAGAACTTTGTAATCTCATAAGACTTCGGGCTCTGATAATCCTCAACACCGGCAAACCCCACGTCATCTACGCCTAACTCCAGGATGAACTTGCGAATATCTCTTTCCATTAATCACCACTCCCCCATTAGTGTATATACACTTATTTGCTGAAAAAATTATGGCATCAGTGATTCTAATTTTGAAACCAAGTAGTTGAAATGGTCTACCTCTGTAGTTCCCAGATATTCCTTCAATGAAGCCTGCGCCTCTTCCCATAAAAGCGTTGCTTTCTGTAATGCCGACTTTCCCGCCTGAGTCAACAATACTTGCCGGGAACGAAGATCTTCGCCAATTTTGACTTCAATTAAACCCTCCTCAATTAGCGGCTTCATATTCCGGTTTAAGGTAGTTCGGTCGATACGCATGATTTTTGCCAGTTCACTGATGGTAACCGGCTCCGTCTGTTCAAGATGCCTTAAGAGTGAATACTGCGTAATTTTAATCCCGCTTGGTTCCAGAACCTTTTCATAAAACTCAGTCACAGCCCGGGACGCCCTCCGGATATTAAGACACAAACACGGACTAGGACTCTTAGGGTAAATTCCTGTTATATGCTTCATGGTACAAGCGCCTTTCTTGTAACAATAGTTAAGTGTATATACACATATAATATAACTCGTTGTTTCCTGCTGTCAATATCTTCCTTAGCTATTTTATAAATGAAGGAGACTTTTTGCGGCTGATATACCTACAAAAAGTCTCTCAAACAAACTTATCTTACCAGGCTCATTTTACTCCGACGTGTTTTGTGGCAATAACATCACTGTTGAGTCCCAGTACATTTTGTATTATAACCTGCCCCAGTGTTACTGGTGCCATTAATTTTACCTTCTTGATTTCATTTACTACATCAAAAATTCTTGCTTTGGGAATGGGGTTGGTTAACCTTACACTAACCAGCGGGATAGCTCCATTTTCAACTAAAACCGATGTGGCAATATTTCTTTGCGGGTCAATTAACTCCTGCTCGACATATTCTTTACCCTTTTTGCAGGCTGCTCCCGCTATGGACATTATCTTGCCACCTTCAATCTCAACTTCCAGTTCACAGCCATTCGGGCAGATGATGCAAGTGTACTCTTTTCTCATCTTACCACCACCTTAATAGTATCAGTTGATTTTATCGCTGCTTTTTCCAGCTTAAACTGAATCATTTCCGCCGGAATGGCTTTTTTCAGTTTTATTGTTTTAATTATCTCATCCTGCTGCAGGACATCGATGGTACAATTCTTAAAAGGTTTTCTTACCCGCAGAGATATTTTCACATCCTTATCCCCACTGATCTTTTGCGGAATGGTATGACTTATATTGTCGTCAGTCGCTATGGTAATCTGACAATCGGTCAGCTTGCCTGCAGTAATATATTTTTTGACACTGTCGGCAAGTGCTTCTGCTTCTAAAGATACAAAATCCACTAAATCATGCACATGTAATACATTGCCTGCGGCAAACACTCCCGCAACACTCGTCTGGTAATTTTCATCAACAATCGCCCCCTTGGTTCTTCCGTCAAGCTCAACACCACAAGCTAACGACAGTTCATTCTCAGGAATTAAGCCAACAGAAAGAATTAGGGTATCACAGGCGTAATCCTTTTCCGTTCCAGGAATTGGTTTTAGATTTTCATCAACCTGCGATACAGTAACGCCCTCTAGGCGTGAATGTCCCTTAATATTTGTAATGGTATGGCTCAAATACAGCGGAATCCCATAGTCATTTAAGCATTGTTCGATATTTCTCGGCAGGCCACTAGGATATGGCTGTATTTCAAATACCGCCTTAACCTTGGCACCCTCAAGGGTCAGTCTTCTAGCCATAATCATCCCAATATCGCCTGAACCAAGAATAACTATTTCTTTGCCCACCATAATATTATGTAAATTTATATACGCCTGGGCAACGCCTGCATTATAAATACCAGCAGGTCTTGTCCCCGGAATGCTAATAGCTCCCCGGGTCCTTTCCCTACAGCCCATTGCTAACACAACAGCTTTAGCCTGATACTCTAGTAAACCTTGCTTGGAAGCAGCAATAACTTTTTTTCCGGGGGTAATATCAATAACCGTAGTATCGGTAATATATTCAATATCCATTTCATGTATCTGATCGATAAATCGGGCTGAATATTCCGGTCCGCTTAATGCTTGTTTAAATCGAGTAAGACCAAAGCCATCATGGATGCATTGCCGCAAAATTCCACCTAACTGTTTTTCTCTTTCCAGGATGACAATATCGTGAATCCCATGTTTTTTCAATTGGACTGCCGCCGCCAGTCCAGCCGGTCCACCGCCTACGATGACAACATCTTTATCTACCACAGCCATTACTCCCTCACTCTCCCGGTAAACATGTTCGAACCAGGTCTTCCGTAAATAATTTCGTTTGGTTGTTTGCCCAATTCTTGTTGAATAATTTCGGCAATTCGGGTTTCACAATAACCACCCTGACACCGTCCCATGGTAGCACGGGTCCGATTTTTTATCCCCACCACCGTATGTACCCCTAGACAATTATGAACGGCTTCCAATATTTCTGCTTTAGTCACCGTTTCGCAACGGCAAACGATTTCGCCATAATTCGGATCTTTAGCAATTAATTCTTTTTGTACCTCATGACTTTGTGCGGCAAAACATAGAATACCTTTTCTTCTGGGATTAAAGGTTTCATTAGGTATTAATGTTTCTTTCCTACGCATAAGTGCTACAGCCCTTCTGGCCAGGGGCAAAGCACAAGTCAGACCAGGTGATTCAATACCTACCAAATTAATGGTATTGGGGGCTTCTTCTCTGGCTTCTACTACAAAGTCTAAAACTTGCCGGGTCTCTTTATCGATAAGTTTGGGACGAATCCCGGCAAAGTTGCGGATAAAATATTCCCGTTTCATGTGCTTAAACATTTTAACGCCATCTGTAATCAAATTTTCCATTACTACCGGAGTCACGCTATAGTCTTCAAAATCGTCAACAAGTTCTGAGCTTGGACCAACCAAAACATTGCCATCCACCGTCGGTGTAGCATGGGTCGCAAAACCGCCTGTCGGTCCCGGTGCCGGATACACGGGCATATTAAGATACTGTCCAGCTTTTTTATCTAATACAAAATACTCGCCTTTAAAACCAGCAATCGTATAACCATCAATACCTAACATGCTTGAAATTTTAGCTGAGTTCAGCCCAGCACAATTGACAACCCAGCGTGTTTGATACACCGCCTGTTTCGTGGTTATTTCATACATGTCATCTACTCTTCGAATACCAAGCACTTCATTATCAAAATAGAAGTCTACCCCATTTTGTTTGGCATTTTCGGCAAGCGCAATGGTATAGATAAATGGATTTAAAATGCCGGATGTGGGAGCGTACATGGCGAATTCTCCCCCCGCACTTGAATCCAATTTTTCCAATCTTTGCTTGTCGATGATTTCCAACCCAGGTACGCCATTGGCTTCCCCAATGGCTTTAAATTTTAGCAGACTTTGGCGGTCACTTTCAGTAAAGCCAACAACCACTTTACCCGTTCGCTTAAACGGTACATCCAATTCCTCGGCAACTTGATCAAATTCAGCATTGCCTTCCACAGCGCATTGCGCTTTGAGGGACCCGGGTTTATAAGTAAAACCGGCATGTAACACACCTGTGTTTCTACTACTGGTTTCGCAGCCTACATCCAATTCCTTTTCCAAAACGCCAATTTTTAAGTGATATCGGGCAAACTCTCTAGCCACCGCACAACCTACCACTCCAGCCCCGATAATGATGACATCATACCTCTGCTTCACTCGGCAAGCACCTCCATCTTCTTTTTACCAGCCCAAATACATCGGATGTCTTTTATACTATTAGGGTATCTTTTTGCGTACATTTTGTCAATATTTTTTGCTAATTTTCAAAAATTCGACAAGAAAATTTATTTTCACCAGAAAAACTCGCCTTAATTTTCACATGCAGACACAAAAATACATTGGATGTCTCTTAGGATAAAAAATAAAACCTCATTTCTCAGTGTTATTCGAGAAATGAGGTTTCTTTACGCCGCATACTTTTTCTTAATTTGTTTCGATTGTAAGCTAGATGCAGCAGCATGGCATCTTGCGCATCATTGGGGTTATGAGCTTTAATGGCTTCAAATATTTCGCGATGATGCTCAATGGTTGTCATTACCATTTTATTTTCCTCAATTTTGGTAAACACAGTAATTGCCGCATTGATAATCGGGATTAAATTAGGTACTACCGTGTTTTTACTGCATTTCGCAATTTGCGTATGAAATTCAATATCTTTATCAATGGGATTCTCTCCGGCTAATAGCTGTTGTTCCACTTCGTCACACAGCTGTCCTAATACTTCGATGTCTTCAGCCGTAGCATGTTGCGCCGCTAAAGCAGCTATTGCCGGTTCAAGCATAAACCGTACCTGGATTAAATCTAAAAAGACTTTTTCTTTATCTTTTATGAAGGTAAGCCCCAACGGATCATCAGCAATACCCATTTTTTGCGAAACGAAGGTTCCTGCTCCTCGCCGGATTTCCACAATATTTCTTGATACCAAAGCCCGAATGGCTTCACGGACGGTATTGCGGCTTACACCCAATAGTTTCGACAGCTTATACTCATTAGGAAGCTTCTGTCCAACATTATACTCATTATCAATAATTAGTTTCACAATAGCATCTGAGGTAGCTTCGACAAGTGACTTGTTTGCCAATCCCTCAACTAACAGCATAAAAAAGTTTCACCCCCTCATGCCGAACTTCAGAGTTTCTACTATAATGACATTATTTATTATAGCGGCAAGCTTCCGTAGCAGCAATACTAGCTAACGACCTTGGCCGCGAAGGCGTAATGGTTGGTATCTCAGCCACGGCACTACTGCGCTAACTCTTTGATGCTCTGAACTAACGCGGCTAACAACCGATGAAATCCATGAGGGTTTTGCCCCGGTACTCGATATTGTTTATTAATCTCGATTTGTACCACAGGTATTCCAAGTTCGCGTGCCACATACGCAGTAACAGCATTCGCTCCGATTATACCAACATGATCGTTAGTAACTCGACTTAGTCCAAAATCCAAAAAGTTGCGTGTTAGTATTTCAATGATCCTGGTCTTATGTATAACCGTCTTACCGCCATTTGTGCCAAAGTCAGCATCAAATTCCCGCTCGCGAGCAGCACCGTGAATGTCTAGAACCAGCTTCACCTTTTGCCTGGCACAAATTTCGGCAATTCTGTTTTTATAGATGCAAGGGTTATCGGTGTTAGGATCACCGCCATACAGCTTAGCTGCTGCAATGGCATGACAATCTGTTAATTGGTGTAGGAGATACACGATAGAGCCGGTAAATTGATCGGACATTCTAATTTTTCGTTGCCGGTAGTATCTAACCGCATGTGGCGCTGAAACCAAAATAGGCAGCTTTCCTAGGGAAATATAAAAAGGGTCCTCCTGCTTAGGGTTAATGCTTCGATCAGTTTTATAAAAATGCACTCTTTCGACATTCACCGCTTCTTCATTCATTCGCGCGCGGTTATATTCTTGTAATAATTTTGCTTGTTTGTCCATTACATTAACCCCCGATTGCGCTTTGGTGAATAGCATAATCTTTTCGACATTGCGTTTCGAATAACCTCCCCAAGCAATAACAATTACATATCGGTAAAACAAAACCCGCCTACCACCTAAGTGGCAAGCGGGTTGGGGTGGAAACTAGGCTCATACAGCAAACATTCCTGTATAAGCCTGGGAGTTATATCGTTTCTTCTACACTACTTTGAGCAGGTTTCATTTTTAACCAAACTTTTACGGCATCAAAAATAACAAATACGATAAGCGCCATCATTACCACACTGGAACCAGCCAACAGCATTTGTCCTTTGGGCAAATAGAATTCAAAAATATTGTAGAAACCAGCAGTCAGGGCTGTAACCAGCATAAAGCAAAGCGGCACTAAGGTAACCCACAAGTATTTTCCTTTGCCCATCCGCAGTAATATCGTAGTACCAATGGTTAATGTCATGCTGGCAAGCAATTGGTTAGATAAACCGAACAATGGCCAAATGGATGCAATTGAACCACCAAAGATTAGATAACCCCAAGCAAAAGAAATTAACGCACTAGTAAAGACGATACCAGGAGTCCAATGTACGTCACCAAGCGGTTTGTAGATCATGCCGCCAACTTCTTGCAACATATAACGACCAACCCGGGTACCGGCATCAATAATCGTTAAAATGAACAACGCTTCAAACATAATCGCAAAATGATACAAGAAGGACATGAAGCTTTCTAATCCAGGAATTTTGGCGAAAATATGTGCCATACCTACGGCAAGCGATACTGCACCGCCTGGGCGACCGGCAACCTCTTCACCAACCATTTGTGATAACCAAGGAAGTTCCTCTACAACCATTCCCAGTTTGGCAAATGCTTCTGGAGAACTGTTAATGGCAAAGTAATCAGCAGGAATCAAACTGGTTGCTGCAATCAATGCCATAAGAGCAATAAAGGTTTCAGCTAGCATTGCTCCAAAACCGATGGGTAGTATTTCCCTTTCATTAGTGACCATTTTGGGAGTTGTACCTGTAGCAATAACCGTGTGGAATCCAGAAATTGCCCCACAGGCAACTGTGATACAAACAAACGGCCATACAGGACCAGGAACAACAGGACCGCCACCATGAATAAACGGAGTGATAGCTGGCATCTGGATTTCTGGTTGAACAATGATAATTCCCAAAGCCAAAGCAAGAATAGTACCAATTTTCATATAAGTGCTCAAATAATCACGTGGAGCTAACAAGAGCCATACAGGAAGCGCGGCAGCAATAAACCCATATATTGGCAGCATAATGTCTAATTGGGTACGACTTAATGTGAAATAGGGTGCCCATGAAGAGTGCTGAACCCAAGCTCCGCCAAATACAGCAGCAATAACCAAAACAACACCAATAAACGATGCTTCGCCAACATGTCCTGGACGAATAAACCGCATATAAATACCAACGAAAAGTGCAA
>NZ_JBYKYF010000469.1:0-1603 GCF_057736855.1 Sporomusa sp. | reverse complement strand
CATTTACTACCTGTTCGGCCAAACCAGCTTCGGCCACTAGAACTTTAATAATCGAACCTGGTGGATATAGGCCTTGTGCAGCCCTGTTAAGCAATGGGCTGTTGAGCGACTGTGAAACAGTCTCCCATTCATCTTCAAGTGTATTGGGATTAAAACTCGGGCGGCTAACCATCGCCAATATGGCACCTGTTTTCGGCGACACAGCAACAATTGCCCCCCGCCTTCCACCTAATGCCTGATAAGCAGCTTGTTGCAATCGGGCATCAAGTGTTAAGGTAATTGTATTACCTGCACGGCTAGTAAATAGCTGGCTGATTGCACCCAGGCGACGCTCAGGATTTATTTGTCCTGAGAGATAGCCGTCATAACTGCTTTCAACACCTGTTTTGCCATAGGTAAGACTATCATAGCCTACAACATGGGCAAATAATGCATGATACGGATATTCACGTTGATACTTTTTTTGCTCCGTCAATTTGCTTACCGCCAATATATTTCCCTGGCGATCAATAATCTGGCCGCGTTCAACCTTTTTGGAGGCTTCGGCTGTACGGCGGTTAAGCGGATGAAACGCAAGACTATCGCTTGCTATAACTTGCAAATATGTCACATAACCAAAAAGTGCTATGAGCAAACCAAGAAAAAATAGTGCAGCTTGACGAATGCTCCGGCGAAGGATTTGGTTTGGATGGCTCTTATCATTCATTGGGTGCTGTCGCCTCCGAAACAGCAAATAACATTCCTAACAAAATAAAACTTGAGACCATGGAACTGCCACCATAGCTGATAAGTGGTAGCGTTATACCTGTCAATGGCAAAAACTTAGTAACCCCACCAATTATGATAAAAACTTGCAGTGCTGTAAGTACTCCTAAACCACTGGCCAACAGCATAGCAAATGGGGTCTGTGAGAGTAATGCTGCACGAAAAGCCCGGTAGATTACAAGAATATAAGCAAGAATTACGGCACTTGTACCCATCAGTCCCAGTTCTTCCCCAATAGCGGCAAAAATAAAATCAGTATGCACTTCTGGAATCATGGTCGGATAGCCGAATGTCAGTCCACTGCCAAAAATCCCACCAGTGCCTAAGGCAAATAGCGATTGAACGATCTGATAAGCTTGGCCTGTAGGGTCAGCCCAGGGATTAAGCCAAATATCAATTCTGGTTTTTACGTGAGGAAACAATAGATAGCAGACAGTAGAACCTGCGCAAAATAAACCAAGTGCTAATACCACATAGCTTAGTATACCGCTTGCCATATACACCATGGCAACTGTTGTACCAAAATATAATAACGCTGAACCTAAATCTCGCTGGACAATAAGCATCGCCATAGTTAATCCCCATAAAGCCAGTAATGGCGCGATAAAACGTGGATGAGGCAAGGTAAATGGTCCATAATGCTTTGTGGCAAAAGTTAGGAGTTGACGTCGTTCGCTTAAATAAGCGGCTAAAAATATAATAATCAGCAATTTGGCAAACTCAGAAGGCTGAAATCTAACCGGACCGAAAATAATCCAGTTTTTATTGCCGCCTATGTCTACACCAAACAAAATAGTAATGATTAATAATGCAACACCAGTTATGCCACAAAGATATT
>NZ_JBYKYF010000468.1:0-1605 GCF_057736855.1 Sporomusa sp. | reverse complement strand
ATCAAGGGTATCAGTCTGTGGTCCAACAAGACCGATAATAAGATAGGTGCGAGTTTTAGGGTCATATTTATATTCCGGAATGAGCCGGAAGTTCTCAATTTCTTCTGTGTTGCGCACATGCGTGCGCGGTCCTGAACAAGCCCAGGACATATTACCAATTTTAATATGTCCCTCATCACAATAGCTGATTGATATTCCTTCATCAATCAGCTTCTTAACCTTGCGTTCAACTTCTTTAATATCAGCAGACAATTCCAGCGGATATTCGAGTACAAAACCGCGATGTACATCGCGGTGGCCGAACTCTAAGATAGCACCATAATCTTCTACCAAAATGCGGTTAGTTAGGTCTTCCGCTGTATGTGCCATCTTACGATACCGCAGGGTTTGGACGACAACATCACGAATTTCCTGCGGCACCGGTCCGAACACCGTCGGCCTGACAACAATAACCTCGCCACCAACGCCGATGAGTACATCGGCGTTGGTTTTGAGCATTGGATACAAAAGATCGAAATGTTCAACGATAACCCGTTTATCATGAGCCAACGCCTGCGTAACAGCATCGGCCAATTGATGCAGCTGTGTAAAGGCTAACTCAAACCGGATATCGACATGGTAGGTATGGCTGGAAAAAAAGCCTTTATCAATATTTTTAAGCAGCGGCAGTGGTCTAATATTTACGCCGTCGTCATCATTGGTAAGTTCAAGACCAGGAAACATACCTTTTACCAAGGATGATTTACCTGCACCAGCATCACCAATAATACCGATAAGCCGGTCAAGCGGCGACAAATAGCGTTCACTTAACTGCTGTCCCAAAATATACATCCGGTTACGCCCACGCGGAGCAAAATAACTGGAATACATCAATTGATTGCCGAAAACATATGGCGTGATAGACTTCACGAACGGGTACCCCCTTTAATTATTTGCGGGCTTGACGCAATGCAAGTATACGTTGCATTTCATTATAAACGATCATGAAGCCTTCGTCTACACCCATGCCAGGTTTAGCAAGAATCTGTGCAGGTTGGGTAGCCATAGCTGCATGCACGCATACTTCTGCAGAACGGTTAGTTTCGTTGCAAGTACCGCCTTGGTAAGCGCCTACACCTTTGGCTTTGCAGTAGAGTACTGCTTCGATGGTATTGTTGATACCGCCAAGGTCAGGGGTTTTAATTTGCAGCATATCGCCAGCGCCTCTGTCGGCAAATTCTTTAATGTCTTCTAATGTATTGCACCATTCGTCAGCAACAATTTGAACATTGATTTTTTCTTCATGCAGGCGGGAAGTAATTTGGGCAAGTACTTCGATTTGTTTTTCACGGTCTTCTACGTCAACAGGACCTTCGATGCGGAGTTGTAAAGGAGCTGCAGTTTTTTCTAATTCACGCATATAGTTTACGATACGTTCCACATCGTTGTTGAAAGCAAGACCGATAGTTCCGTATACGTCAATGTGCAGTACAGGTTTATAGTCATCTGTGGTTTTCAGTTGTGCTACCCGGTCTCTCAGCCAAGCAACATATTGAAGAAGCAGTTCGCCGTTTTCACCCAGTTTTTCTTTTACATTGTTGATAAGGCCATGCGGCAGTACTTCTG
>NZ_JBYKYF010000467.1:0-1608 GCF_057736855.1 Sporomusa sp. | reverse complement strand
CTGAGTTCGGTAATCATCTGGGCTTTCATGGATAATAACCGCCTTACCAATAACTTCAGCTACAGTAAATTTGTCTGTAAAGAAAGACATATAAGCAAACCCCTTATTGGAAAAAAGCACCGGTAAATCACCGGCATGGTTGCCGTGTGGCTGATTATGAGGATTCCAATGCCCGCCAGCCGCCATAAATGGATTCTCTGGATCACCCACTTTACAGTTTCCATACTCGTGAATATGAAAACCGTGCGGACCGACTGGCTGCTTTGTATTGGTCGCTGGCTGAAACCGGGGTAATCCCCAAACCTCAACCGTTACTATGGTACCGCCCCGTACATTGCGAAAAGTTACCCATCCTTTAATATCAGGTGCAAGTGGCCCTCCCCGAAGATAAGCAACAGCAAGATTGTTAGCCATTCTCTCACCCCACCCATATTCTTACAAAAATATGTTTTATATTATGATGCAAGAATATCACTGGTGCATAAGAAAAGACTCGCTTTGTACTAAGTCTTTTACCTCAGACCCAATTATGCCAGCCAAGCGTGACGCGGTAAAAGTTATCCATGATATTTACAACAGATAGTTGTCTTTGATATAAAAAAGCTTCGCGCTGACTCGTAATACTATGCATTACAAGCAACACGAAGCATTTCCTTATAGTTTTAGAATTTATTTGTCAACGGCTGCCATGGCTTGAGCCATTTTAGCTGCCATTCCGGTAATTTTGGCTGATGGTACAGCACATACAGCGATACGTATACCTTTAGCCAGCGGTACGGCAAAAATATGATCATCATGCAGTTTCTCGCATACCGCATCGGGGTTATTGGATGGAATTGTCAGGAAGAAACCTGCTCTGTACGGTAACATATGGAGATTAGCAGCTTGGGCTTCACGAACAAAAATGTCCGACCGTTCCCGAATAAGCGCATAATACTCATTACGTTCTTTCTCAACCTGAGCCAAAATAGCTTTATCATTATATATAGTGGCTAATAGACGCATGCAGCCACGGTTAATATTGGACCAGGTAGCCCGGCTGGTGTATTGGTTAATATCAGCAAATTCTTTTATTACCTTTTTACTGCTCGAAACGCCAATCATGGCACCAGTGCGCTGACCATACATGGTGTAGCCCTTCGACATGCTGAAAGCTAGAATAATAAGAATATTATCAGGAAGATTGCTGAATTTTTTCATGAAAGCACGACATTCGTTTTTCTCACCTGCGTAGTCAAGATACGCAATATCCACCAACAGAATAATCTTTTTTGATTGATTTTTGGCTGCTGCCTTAGCTACATCGAGTACACTATCCCATTCGCTATCGGAAAGGCTATAGCCCGTAGGATTATGTGCCGGCGCATTAATTATAGCCACTATATTATCTTGTTTTGCCAAGAGTTCAGTAACTTTGCTTTCAAAGGATTTAATATTAAAATTTTGGTTTTCGTCAAACAAAGTGTATGTATCCAGCTTACGCAGAGCATCTTCACATAATACCTTGTATGGTCCCCAATACCAGTCAGAAGTAAGCAAGGTATCACCAATCTCAGTATAGTTGGCAATCGTATGATGAATAACACCCGAACCGCCGGACGTAGCTAC
>NZ_JBYKYF010000100.1:0-9648 GCF_057736855.1 Sporomusa sp. | reverse complement strand
ATTTCGGTGTTCTTCTTTATTTCTTGCACTTGCAAAATACTAACACCGTATTCTTCGCGTCCCAGTTTAAATACAACTAGTTGAACTTCATTTCCGGAATATGTAACTTCAGACATGCGTTTCTCCCTCCCCGCTTATTGCATTAATGCACTAACATCTAGGATAAGCGCTACTTCACCGTTACCTAAAATAGTAGCACCGGCAATAACCTTAATACCAGCCAGCAACTTGCCCATCGACTTGATTACTATTTCTTGCTGACCAATCAGTGTGTCAACAATAATTCCGGCACGGTTTTCACCCATATGGACAATGACGGCAAACAATTCCTCTTGGTTGTGAGTACCAGTATTAGGAACATTAAGTACATTTGCTAATCGCACGATGGGGATAATTTGGCCTCTAAGCAAAATAACTTCCTGATTTTGAATAGTTTTAATATCTTGAGGCGTAATATTGATGGTACTGTCAATTGAGCCCAGCGGTATGGCATAAATCTCATCACATACTTTTACGAGTAATGCCTGAATAATCGCTAAAGTTAGTGGTAACCTAATTTTAAATTTACTACCGCCGTTAATTTTTGTCTCGACATCCACCATTCCACCCAAGGATTCGATCTTGGTCTTTACAGCATCTGTACCGACACCACGCCCGGAAACATCGGTAACTGTGTCCGCTGTAGAAAATCCTGGTAAAAATACAAGCCTAATGGCCTCAGTTGGATCAAGCTTATCGGCTTCAGCTTGTGTAATAAGCCCTTTATCCACTGCTTTTTGTTTTATCACATCAGGATTCATACCTTTTCCGTCATCTTCAACCATAATAATGACGTTATTACCTTCGTGCCGCGCAATGAGACGAATTTCGCCAACAGGATTTTTGCCTTTGGCTTGTCGTTCAGCCGGATGTTCAATTCCATGGTCAATAGCATTTCTCAAGAGATGAACCAGAGGATCACCTATTTCGTCAATAACTGTACGATCAAGTTCTGTTTCTTCCCCTTGAATAATAAGATTAACCTCTTTATTCAGCTCACGCGACAAATCTCTAACCATGCGGGGAAAACGATTAAACACTTGTCCAACTGGTACCATGCGAACTTTCATGACAACGGCCTGTAAGTCAGTAGTTACCCGATCCATTTGCTCAATCGTCTCAACAAGTTCAGTAAGCCGATGAGTTAAGCCGATTTGCTCAAGCCGGGTTTTATTAATAACCAGTTCGCCAACCAGATTTAAAAGATTATCTAATTTATCAATATCAACCCTGACAGATTGACCACTTTTAAGTTTTTTATTATCAACCGCAGGACTATGTTCATTTACAGCAGGTTTTTCAAATGTATTTACACCAGTAGGTTTCTTATCGATTTTAGCAGAAGTAGTGGTTCTCGCTGATTGAACTGTTGCTGTTGCAGTTGCAGCCGTTTCCTTTTCAGCTTGCTGAATTACAGATGGGACAACAATCACTTCTTCTACTTCTGAGATACTACTAACTGCTTTCTCAATTTTTTCGGCTTCGGCAGCAGATAAAATTACTACTTGGAAACTGTCGTCAAAGTTTTCCTTTTCCAGCTCTTCAACAGGCGGAATACTTTTAATCACTTCGCCAAGTTCTTCTAAAACATTCATTATCATGTAAGCTCGCGCGGATTTAAGCAGACAGCCTGTCCGTAATTTAACATGAACTTCATAACAGTCAATGCCTTGCTTCCTTGCCTCTTTAACTACATTTCGCTCAATATCATCTAATTTTACCGCGGCAGGTGACTTTACTTCAGTTTCTTGTGCTATGACCGACAGAACCGACTGTTTTTTAGCTTGAGAAGAAAACTCACCATTAGCAATGGATGTAAGCTTAGAAATTAGCGGTTTAATATCTATAGTCTCATCAGAATTTGCCGCTACATTTTCTACTAGTTGTTCTAAGGTGTCAATACATTTAAACAAAATATCCGTAATATCATCATCGGCTTGCAGTGTGCCTTTTCGCAGTAAATCAAGAACATTTTCCATTTCGTGCGTGAGCTCAGCAATCGTAGTAAATCCCATGGTAGCAGACATACCTTTTATGGTATGCGCACTGCGAAATATCTCGTCAAGCACAACCAAATTGCCAGGATCGTTTTCAAGATCCAGCAAACAATTATTTAACGTTTGTAGGTGTTCGCGTGATTCTTCTAAAAACATCCCCATATACTGATTAATATCCATTTGTTACCCCCCCCAAAGTACGTCCTATATTGTTACATTGCTAAAGGAGAATTCGTTTCTGGTTGGTTTAACCCTATCTCAGGATAGTTGCCTTAACCCAAGCTAGACAATTCCCTGTGCCCGTAGAGGTATAACTCTCACTTTTAGCAGATAGAGTCCAACAGCAACCCTTAGCTTCATGATAGAGCCCTTAGTATTTCAGCAGCTACACCAGTAATGGGTACTACTTTATCAACTACTCCCAACTCGACGGCGGCTTTAGGCATGCCATACACAACTGCCGTTGACTGATCTTCAGCGATAGTATAACCGTTCTGGCGTTTAATAGCTTCAATACCTTTGGCACCGTCACGTCCCATTCCGGTCAGAATAACACCTATCGCCTTACTGCCAAAAATTCGTGCTACCGACTCCATTAAAGGATCTACTGCCGGCCTATGTCCGCCGAATGGCGGATTCTGATTAAGCTTAATCATGATTTTCCCTGCTTCACGTTCAAGCACCATATGGTAATCTCCTGGTGCTATATATACATGACCGGCGCGAATTACATCATTATGTTCTGCTTCTTTTACAGTAACGGCAGACAATGAGTTTAACCGTTCTGCTAATGATTTGGTAAATCCTGGTGGCATATGTTGGACAACAACAATGCCGCAGGGAATATTACTAGGAAGCTTAGTAATAATCTCTTGCAAGGCCCGCGGACCGCCTGTAGAAGTACCAATAGCTACAATGCGTTCTTCATGCATCAGGCTAGGTGCTGAATGAATTCTTGGTATTACTGGCAAAACAGCAGAAGTGGTATGTCTTTTTGCCAATTGCACAACATTGGCTTTTACTGCGGCCCGGCATTTAGTAAGTATTTCAGTGCGAATTGCTGTAATATTGGATATAGGCCCTGTAGTTTTGGCAACAAAATCGACAGCCCCAATTTCCAGTGCCCGCAAAGTTGCAACAGCACCCGCTTGCGTTAAGCTACTAATCATGACAACTGGGGTAGGAAAATCTTTCATAATGATTTCTAAGGCTTTAATTCCGTCCATAACTGGCATTTCAACGTCCATGGTAATCAAATCCGGTTTTAGACGTTTTAGTTTATCAATTGCATCTTTACCGTTACGGGCAGTATCAACAACCGTAAAATCCGCTTCCCCTGCAAATAAATCTGTTAGAAGCTTACGCATGAATGCAGAATCATCAACAACCAATACCTTTATCACAAGTTCACCACCAATATGCGTGCTTATTCCAACCCTTTGCGGCGCTGTTCCAGTTGCTTCTTAAAAATAAATCTAATAATATTACCACGGTCTTTCTCGCTAATATCAAGAAACTTAATTGCAACCCAGAACAATGCACGGTCAGATTGAGGTTGTTGTACTCTGACAACTTCACTTTTTAATGTAAGTGGCCCGATATCAGGATAAGCAATGGTTACCATTAATTTAGTTCCCAGTTCCCAGTGATGAGTAGTAGCGATTTGTGCGCCACCGCCGCTAATATCTTTGGTCACCGCCTGGATTATAGATGGTTCAACTGCTTGATCCCCTTCAAGTTCCACAATCTGCACAGGCAGCGTGGTATCAATACGTACAAATGCTCGTTGCTGAATTCTTTTTATATTATAAGGAGTTGCAATAATCCAGATTGGCAAAGGCTCTAGTTCGCGGGCAAGCAGGGTACTAGTAAACTCGAACGGCATTCCGCAGGCCACCGTTCGCCCAAAAAAAACCTCTCCCCTTCGCAACATTACCGGATAACCTTTACTCATCGGCATAGCTATACTCATATTATGGGGGGTAATGTCTTCAATACGACTATGATATTGCTCAGCTAGCCCATCTTTCCCAGGCACAATCACGGTAACACGCTGATTAATTTTAAAAATATCATCAATTTTATTATCCATAAGAACACCTCCCCCACTTGAGGACTACTACATATATTCTAATAATTTATAGAAAAATCCTTTTATTCCACGAGGTGGCTCTTTACTTTCACCAGTCAGCAACTTTTTAGCTATGCCTTCAATACACCGGGAAGATATAGCTCCAGGAAAGGCTAACAAAAGCGGGGTTTGTTTTTTAACCGCTTTCACCACGTTACGATCTTCGTAAACATAGCCAAGGTCATGTATGGACACATCCAGAAATCGTTTGCAAACACGCATCAGCTTTTCAACCACCATCCGACCTTCATCACGATCAATAACCCGATTAACTACCAGTCTAAGTGGCGCAGCACCGTTTTGGCCGGCATACGCTTTCATCATAGCATAAGCATCAGTCATTGCCGTGGGTTCAGGAGTAGTAATAATGATAACTTCGTCTGCAGCTGTCACAAAGTTCAAGACATTGCGACTGATACCTGCACCAGTATCAATTAAAATAAAATCTGCCCAGCTATCAAATAATGCTATTTGCGATACTATCTGCTTAAGATGGGCCTCGCTAAGATTTGCCAGGTGATAAATACCAGACCCACCTGATAGGAACAAAATTCCGCGCGGACCTTCCGTGACAATATCGGTTATTTTTAATCCACCTTCTAATAGATTTAAAATGCTGTACGGCGATGAACAGCCTAAAACGACTTCAACATTAGCCATACCCAGGTCGGCATCAATAACCAATACTTTTTTATCAAGTGCCGCTAATGCCAAGGCTAAATTTACAGTAAAGTTAGTTTTCCCTACGCCGCCTTTACCACTGGTAACTGCAATTACACGACTCTTAATCCTTTGTTTAATAATGGTACTTTTAGGGATTGAATATTTCAGTGTCATTTGACGTAATTTTTCAGCCTGATCACTCATTAGAATCCCTCAAAATCATATTTGCCAATCTCGTAGCATTAACTAGCTCAATATCATCAGGAACACTTTGCCCAGTAGTCATATAAGACAGAGTTATGGGAAAATGGTATAGCAAATTCAAAACTATACCTAAATTAGTAGCTTCATCAATTTTCGTAAACAAAAACTTTTGGGGAGAACATACTGAAAATTTATTTACAATTTCAAACGCATCCCGAGACTTGGTTGTAGTACTCAACACAAGATGAGTTTCAATATAAGGGTCAACGGATAAAAATTCCTGATGTTCAGCAAGCTGTTGCTGATTACTCGGGCTACGTCCCGCTGTATCAATTAGCACTAAATCTTTATCCTCATGCCGACGCAATGCCACTTTAAGATCATCAGGTGAATATACAATGTCTAATGGTACACCAATGATATCGGCATAAATTTTTAATTGTTCCACTGCAGCAATTCGATAAGTATCAGCCGTTATCAATGCTACTTTATAGCCTTCCTTTAAGGCAAAATTAGCAGCCAATTTAGCAATGGTTGTAGTTTTCCCAACACCTGTTGGACCAATTAAAGCAACCTTTTTGCATCTTGACGGCGTTATTGTGATACCATCAATGCCCTGTAAACATTGGACAATGCGATCGACAAGCAATTTGCGAGCAATGCTTTGATCGTTGCCAGAGATGTAGTTTTCAACAGGTAAACCTTTAACAAGGTTGGCGGCAATTGCTGGCTCAACATCATTCTTTACTAATAAATCCATAAGTGGTGATACTTGATTAGTGTCTTGAGGAAGTTTCCCCAGAATTTGTTCCATTAATTTTCGCATATTAGACATTTCAAGCTGCATCGCTGATATTTTTGTATCCTCAACTGGATTGGCTACTGGCGCAACCCATTGTTTTTTCTCAATAGCCGGCGCAGCCGGAGAATCAAGTGCTGCCATAACCTCAACCATCTCTTTGCCAAAGAAGCCCAAAAATCCACCTTTTTTAAACCGCCGAGTATGCAAAATAACAGCATCACGCCCCAAATCTTGTTTGACTTGCGCCATTGCTTCTAGCATACTGGGTGCTGTAAATAGTTTGACTTTCAAATTACAATTTCACCATCCCTAGAGCCTGTACCTCAATTTTAGGATCCAACTCAGCATAGGATAACACGGTTAAATTCGGGGCTACTCGTTCCGTAAGTTTACGGAAATATAGTCTGGCCCCCGGACTTGTAAGCACAACTGGTTGATAGCCCAAATTAGTCAGCTTCGGTAGTTCATTGGTAAGACTATTGATAATAGCCTGAACCGTTTTTGGATCTAGTGCCACATAAGATCCTTGTTCTGTACGCTGTACTGCATTGACTATCACGTTTTCAAGTTGTGAGTCAAGAGTTAAGCAAGTCAAAACATTATTATTAACAAATTGCTTGGAGATCTGCCGAGCTAAAGCATGACGAACATATTCGGTCAATATCTCAGTATCTTTTGTCAATGTTGCATAGTCAGCCAACGTTTCAAAAATAGTTACCAGATCTCTAATAGAAATTTTCTCACGCAGCAAATTGGCAAGTACTTTTTGAATTTCACCAAGCGATAACAAATTGGGTGTCAATTCCTCAACAACTGCTGCATTATTTTGTTTTACAGATTCAATTAAGGTTTGTACTTCCTGGCGTCCCAAAATTTCAGCAGCATGGGACTTAATAATTTCAGTCAAATGTGTCGCTAACACAGATACGGGATCTACCACTGTATAACCGGCCATTTCAGCCTGCTCCCGATATGCTTCTTGAATCCATAGGGCTGGTAATCCAAACGCCGGTTCGACGGTCTCGATTCCTGGAACTGTTTCAAAAACTGCACCTGAGTCCATGGCCAAAAAATGATCCAGCATTAACTCGCCTCTAGCGATTTCTATCCCTTTAAGTTTAATAACATACATATTAGGTTTAAGTTGAATATTATCGCGAATCCGGATTGTCGGAACAATAAGACCAAGTTCTAAGGCACATTGACGACGAATCATGACAATACGGTCCAACAGGTCGCCGCCTTGACTGACATCTACAAGGGGAATGAGACTATAGCCAATTTCTAACTCCATCGGGTCAACCTGTAACAACGAAATAATATTTTCCGGCTTTCGAACCTCTTCTTTTTCTTTCTCTTCCTGTTGTGAGATTTCCGCTTGAACTTCTGAACGCTGCGTTCTTATCAATGCATAACCGATACCGCCAGTAATAGCACTCATTACAAAAAATGGAAGGCCCGGTAAGCCAGGTATCAATCCAAGCAGTGCCAATACACCACTAGCAATAAAAAATACACGAGGGTTATTGATGATCTGACTGGTGAGGTCAGAACCTAAATTCGATTCTGAGGCCGCCCTGGTTACAACAATACCAGTAGCAGTAGATATAAGTAGTGCTGGTATTTGGTTCACCAATCCTTCGCCCACTGTAAGCAAGGTATAAGTCTGAAGCGCCTGCGTAAGATCCATATTGCGCTGCAAAATCCCGATAGCAAAACCACCAACAATATTAATAATAATGATTATAATAGCAGCAATCGCATCACCTTTAACAAACTTACTTGCGCCATCCATTGCCCCGTAAAAATCGGCTTCACGCTGAATGTTTTTACGGCGCTCACGTGCTTCCTTATCACTAATCAGTCCGGCATTTAGGTCAGCATCAATGCTCATTTGTTTACCAGGCATGGCATCTAGTGTAAAGCGTGCAGCAACCTCTGCAACACGTTCAGCACCTCTGGTAATTACAATAAATTGAATAATAATCAAGATAACAAAGACGATAAAACCAACTACAGCATTGCCACCTACTACGAAATTACCGAAAGCAGCAATCACTTCTCCCGCATGACCATCTAACAGAATAAGCCTAGTGGATGATACGTTAAGAGCCAGGCGAAATAAAGTAGTAACCAGCAACAGGGAGGGAAATACAGAAAAATCCAAAGGTTCTATATTATAGATAGCTACCATTACAATAACCAATGCCAAGGTAATATTAAGGGTAAGCAATATATCAAGGAGGATTGTCGGCAACGGAATAATCATCATAACCACAATCGTAATGATGGCAACCGCTATCATGATGTCACTATATTTTGTTAACCCTTTAACCAGCGTAGACTGTTGTGCAGCCATTTATCCAATCGCTCCTTCTACTAAGACAAGCGTTTTTTTAAGCGGTAGACATATGCCAAGACTTCAGCCACCGCCTGATATAATTCAGGGGGGATAACATCCCCAATTTCTACTACCGGGTACAACGCCCGAGCCAATGGTTTATTTTCTACGATAACTACCTTATGTTCCCGCGCCACTTGTTTGATGCGTTCAGCAATAAAATCCTGACCTTTGGCCAAAACCACGGGCGCCGACATATGTTTTTCATATTTTAAAGCAATGGCCAAATGTGTTGGGTTGGTTACAACTACATCGGCTTTAGGAATTTCCTGCATCATCCGCCGCATAGCAATGGCCCGCTGCTTTTCTTTGATTTTACTTTTTATTTGTGGATTACCCTCGGTTTGTTTAAATTCTTCTTTCACTTCTTGTTTTGACATTTTTAAACTTTGGTTATGCTCCCACCATTGATAAATATAATCTAAGATGGCCATAATCATCATAACTGCAATAATTTGAAAAGCCAAGTCAATGACCAGCGAACCGGCTAAAGAGAGTGAATCCGTAATTTCCATATTAATTAATTTAGGAATATCTGATGTTTTTAAGACAGCAAAACGATAAATAAAATAACCAATAACACACACTTTAAACAGCGATTTTGCTAGTTCAACAAGTGCCCTTTTGGAAAACAAACGTTGAAAGCCTGATATAGGATTAAGTTTACTAAGTTTTGGCGTGATAACTTCTGTTGAAAACATAGCACCGACTTGCATAAAGTTAATAAATACAGCAATGACAAGGATGACAAGAAGTATAGGTAACACTGTTTTTAATAAAACTACAATTGCCTTAACATATATTAATTGAACAGACTGAAATGTAAAATCTGGTGCCGACAAATTTGACAGAATTGCCGTCATATAGCTTGTTATCTGATAGTAGGTGTAATCTCCCAAAAACTTAAGTGTACAGAAAGCAGCCAAAATAACAAATACCGAATTAATCTCATTACTTTTTGCAACTTGGCCCTTTTTTCTAGACTCCTCTTTGCGTTTAGGCGTGGCCTCTTCTGTTTTTTCACCGTTAAACAACTGCAAATCAAAGGTACGTAACTTATAGCAGCTATCTTTAGACTGGCGCAAAGCTTTCCAGGAGGCGATACATATGGTGGAAAATTTCATTAAACACTACCTCCAAGAAGATGATGTAAAAGGGTAAGGCTAAAGATAGTACAAAAATGCCGACAAGAATTTTGCCAGGCACACCCACAACAAAGATATTCATTTGCGGCATAGTACGGGCTAAAATACCTAATGCTACATCGGTAAGTATTAATGCTACCGATATCGGCAAACTAATTTTAACTGCAATAATGAAAATCGCAGCAAGCATATCGACCATAATCTTAGCCATCATATCTGGCTGAAATAATCCTTGAGTGACTGGAATGATCTTAAAACTATAAAAC
>NZ_JBYKYF010000466.1:0-1615 GCF_057736855.1 Sporomusa sp. | reverse complement strand
GATATGCACCCAATTGCTGACCTGTCGTGTTGTTATATCGCTGATGCCGGCATATATGAGCAATATTGTAAACAGAATTCCTTTAATGCTTGTCAAGGATATTCCATATACAGAATACAGTAACCCTATACTCATAGCGATTAAAACAATGTTCAATACATGTGATACATTCCACTTCTTTTTTGTATAGCAGTTAAATATATATCCGAGCAAAAGCGGGAACAGGGCAAGGCAAATTACTGAAATGAATTTTGTAAGCAGTTCAGGCGGTAAAATTGGAATATTAAACGGAAAGACTTCCATATCTAACCTCCATAAATGGAATGCGGAGCGGCAGTTTAAATACCGCTCCGCATTTTTATCATTATCCTTTGTAGTTGAATAAGCCTTCGATCTTTGTTTTAAGTGTCGGCAGAATTGTATCTCCGTACAATGCGTACAATCCGGCGAGCAAGGCAGCGCCTACGACAACTGAGATCAAAATTTTTATGCCGGTGTCCACAAACCCTTCTGCGCTGTTATTGGTGAGTGCAACGGCGACATGATTGGTGAGAGATATAACTTTTTTCTTCATTTTGCTCATTTTGATACATCTCCTTTACATTTTAATTTGCTATGTTTCCTTTAGTCTAAGGAATTATTTGTTTGGATTAATTGCCTTGTAATATGACGTATTGCTTCGGTATTAAGTAGGGCAGAAGATGTCATAATACCTATTTCCGATTTCTATATTAGGTATTACGACACTTACGCTCTTATCCAAATTAGAAAAGACCTTATTGATTTTTGCTTTAATCACCAATTTGCATCCCTCCTTTTATAAAAAATAACCGCATCACTAAGATGCGGTTATGTAAAGTATTCAAATGAAGATGGTAGGCTTCCTCTTAACTTTTTGTTGGCTTAAATAGCAGATGTTAGATCAGGAATTTAAAGACCAATGATCTGCCCCCCAAAAACCAATCCAATTGCAAGTAGAGAAAAGCCGTGGTAAAATAAAACAAAGGAATGATGAAAATGCCACGGAAAACATACAGTGCAGAAGAAATTGTAGGAATCCTACGGGATATTGAAATCCTAAACGGCAAAGGTAAAAATATTGCGGATTGTTGCCGTGATAAGGGTATCAGCGAAGCAATATTTTACCGGTGGAAAAAAGAGTATTCAGGCATTCATCCTGATCAGGCTAAGAGGCTGAAAGAGCTAGAAAAAGAAAATAATCGCCTTAAGAAGTTGCTGGCAGAGGTCATGCTGGATAATCAGATACTAAAGGATATCAACTCGGGAAACTTTTAAGCCCGTCCAAGCGTAGAGCAACGGCTAAGGCAGTGGTAGATAAATACCGTATCAGCGAACGACGGGCATGCCGCATAATAGGACAACCACGCAGCAGCCAGCGATACGAAGTCGTTAAACGGGCAGATGAGGACGAGATCACTGCACAGATTGTAGAACTGGCCAGTACATATGGGCGATATGGATATCGTATGATTACAGCGATGCAGCATGGGCGTGGATATCATATCAATCACAAACGTGTATATCGAATTTGGAGAACGCTAGGGTAAAAGTACCTCAAAAGCAACCAAAGCGCAAACGCCTCTGGCTAAACGAT
>NZ_JBYKYF010000465.1:0-1617 GCF_057736855.1 Sporomusa sp. | reverse complement strand
TCAGAAAAGCAGTTTTGTCTTGCCAAGCTTTATGCGAAATTTATTGAAATAGATAGCCGATGGAAAATAATAAAGCGAGATTGCCAGGTGAATCCGTCTAATAACGGAAGAAGGCAGTCTCGCTTTTCAGTTACTGACGCTTGAGCTATACCAGGTTTTCAGGGTTTAATCCTGCTAGTTCCGGAAGGACAAATCGCCCGTCTTTACGGATGAGTTTATCGTCAAAGTAGATTTCGCCGCCACCATATTCGGGATTTTGAATACAGACCAGATCCCAGTGAATGGCTGATTTGTTGCCATTAAAGGCGACATCATAGGCGCTGCCGGGAGTAAAGTGGAAACTGCCCTTGATTTTTTCATCAAAGAGCGTATCTTTCATGGGTTTTTCAATATATGGGTTTACGCCCAAAGCAAATTCGCCAACATAACGGGCGCCCTCATCAGTATCGAAAACTTTATTAATCTTATCGCTGTCGTTAGCAGTAGCCTTGACAATTTTACCGTCCTTGAATTCCAGGCGGATATTTTCGTAGGTGAAACCTTGATAAACGGCCGGCGTGTTATAGGTAATGACGCCATTGACCGAATCTCTGACAGGAGCGGTATATACTTCCCCGTCCGGGATATTTCTAAGTCCGGAGCATTTTATCGCTGGGATACCCTTTATGGAAAAAGTCAGGTCCGTTCCAGGCCCTGCAATTCTAACTTTATCGGTCTTTTCCATAAGTTCGACTAGCGGGTCCATAGCTTTTGCCATTTTCGCATAATCAAGGTTACATACATTAAAATAAAAATCCTCAAAAGCCTCTGTACTAGTGTTGGCAAGCTGGGCCATGGACGCATTAGGCCAGCGCAAAATGCACCATTTGGTATTGGGAACCCGGATATCAATGTGTACAGGTTTAACCCAGTTTTGTTGATAGCTTTGCAGTTGGGTAGCTGGAACATCGGCCATTTCTGCAATATTAAAGCTGGCTCTGATCCCAATATATGCATCCATTTCTTTCATCCGTGCCTGTTCCCAGGAAGCAGCCAATGATAGCTGTTCAGCGGAAGAGTGCATGAGTAGTGCCCGTTGTAACTGGCTGTTTTTTATCTCGAGAAACGGGATACCGCCGGCGGCGTAGGCTTCGTCAACAAGCGCCTTGGCCAAGGAAAGTGCGTCGTCAAACATTTCGATTAATATTTTTTCGCCTGGCTTAAGGCTAGTAGAATAGCTGATAAGATTTTTGGCAAGAGTTTTGATTCTTGGATCCAAAACACGACCTCCTTATTTGTCTCAATATTATATATCAGTATTTGATGTTTTAACAAAAATATCCTTTGAAAGTATGACATATAACATAAAAAAATGCAGTAAGTGCTTGCAATTTTATTTTCTCTAGTATATAATTCATTATGTTGAAATAATTCCTCGATAGCTCAGTTGGTAGAGCAATCGGCTGTTAACCGATCGGTCGTAGGTTCGAGTCCTACTCGAGGAGCCAATGGCCCGTTGGTCAAGTGGTTAAGACACCGCCCTTTCACGGCGGTATCAGGGGTTCGAATCCCCTACGGGTCACCATATGGGCGATTAGCTCAGCTGGGAGAGCGCCTGCCTTACAAGCAGGATGTCGG
>NZ_JBYKYF010000464.1:0-1624 GCF_057736855.1 Sporomusa sp. | reverse complement strand
CATGCTTTATAGGGTGTCTGTATTACCCGTTGGCATATGATCTCTACAACCGAAGAAATACTTATTATTTGCTCAATATCTGGTTTATATGACGGAATACATAACACTTCTGGCACCACTATCTCCGTCCATCTCCGGATATTCCCGTCATCCAAAAAATTTTCCAGCTTTTCTCGTGGGCAGATACCGTTAATAGTCATAAGGTGAGTCCGATCTTTACCTTCAGACCGCAGCGGGTTTTGAAATTTTCCCATAACTCTGCAATCAACATACTCGATAGCAGCATTTTCTTTTGCAGAGTCTATATTGCAATATCGCATATTGCTTCCTCCCTTTTGTACATAATAACCGACTACTCATCACAAGCAGTAACCGTAGCGGGTACAGCCTGTAGTAGTAACATTACATTATCCACTACCTCTCTTGAGGTGACTTTCTTTACAAATAGATCCTCCAAACAAGTATTAATCTGATAGGTAATATTGAGGGAATCGACATCCTGCTCTCCGTCCTTGTGCCATACCCGCACCTTCTTAGGAACAACAATAAAGGCAGAAAACGGAATTATAAAGCGGGCTGAGTGTACAGGTTGCTCACTGCGAACAGCTATATAAGATATTGTTTGGCATAGTTCTCCTTCAACAATTAACTTTCGTCCAGTAAGTAATTTGCCTTCATAATTGGGGCAATTCTTAGTACTAGGAGTTACAATTACCTTTTTCCTGATAATCCTTACTGCCACGTTTACCCCTGTAATGTGCTCAATCTCAGGTTTTATCTCAGGAATATGCAAATTCTCCTGAATTGCGATTTGAGTCCAAAAATTATCTACACCTTTGGTAAAATTGATTCCTCTAATGTCACAGAGCCCGGCAACAGTAACCAAGCTGTCATCCATGTATATTCCTCCTTACTATTTAATTGTTTACCATTAAACGTTAGTAGTTTTATCGTCTGTTCCATTATATGTGGTGTACTCTACGGTAGTTCCAAAACACAGTTACATAATCAATAGAAAACGCTAGCAATACTGCCAAACACCTTAAAAAACAAAATTCTAACAAATGTTATTGAAGTAATAACTACCAAGTTTTTTATATACGGAACACATTTCATAGGAAATCATAAACTATTAATAAATGAAATAACGAAAAAATTATTTATAACATTACATACCAGCATCCTGACTAACGCCTACTGGTATGTCTGCATCATGGCAAAATCGTATATTTATGTAAAGGAGGACTAGTTATGGCTCATCATAAGCAGCGAAAAATTGATCCGTTTGCTGCCAATTGTGCTCTTATAATACCAGACGAAAAAAAGGAAGCTGAATTTCTACTGCGTGCTGCCTCTATACCAGTTATTGATCAATGTGTAGTATCTCGTGGGCAAGTAAGTATTAGCGGATATAGCAATATATTTATAGAATATGTGGCCGCTGTTGACGATGACACCCAGCCTGTATCCTGCTTATTTTATAAACTGCCATTTGAGAGAACCTTTGACTACCGCCGAGCACGCGAAGACATGAAACTTTCCCTAAAATGTAACATCACCAGCCAGTACATGTTTCTAACTAGCTCAAGAGAGATTACGATAGCAACAAATATAAGGATTTCAG
>NZ_JBYKYF010000463.1:0-1626 GCF_057736855.1 Sporomusa sp. | reverse complement strand
AAACCAAAGAACTTTGCATCTGAACTAAACTTTTCTCTAGAAAGATTTAGAAACCTTTTTAAAAAAGATGGTGATAAATGATGGATTTAAGTAATTTGGTGTCCTCTGTTACTTCTCCTTCTAATTTATCTACGAGTTTGCAAATTGTACTTTTGCTCACAGTTTTGACCCTTGCACCTTCTATACTCATAATGATGACCTCTTTTACGAGAATAGTCATTGTGCTGGCCTTCTTGAGAAATGCTTTAGGGCTTCAGCAGATGCCGCCTAATCAGGTGTTGATTGGGTTGGCTTTGTTCCTCACCTTTTACATAATGGCACCTGTTGGATATGACATAAACAACAATGCCATAAAACCCTATGTGGAAGGTCAAATAAACCAGTATGAAGCTTATCAGAGAGCAATCAAACCCCTAAAAAACTTTATGTTAAGGCAGACAAGGCAAAATGACCTTGCGCTTTTTGTGAATCTCGCAAAGATTAAAGTAGACAAGGTAGAAGACCTCCCCATGAGAGTTGTAATACCTGCTTTTATAATAAGCGAGTTGAAGACAGCTTTTGAGATAGGATTTATAATCTACATCCCGTTTTTAGTAATAGATATAATTGTTGCCAGTGTGCTCATGTCAATGGGAATGTTCATGTTGCCACCTGTTTTGATATCTCTGCCATTTAAAGTGCTTCTTTTCATTCTTGTAGATGGGTGGAATTTGGTAGTTAAGTCTCTCATTTTAGGTTTTAGATAAGGGGATGAAAAAATGTCAAGTAGTATGGCGGTTGACCTTGGAAGAGAGGCTTTATCTGTTGCCTTGACAGTGGCAACTCCTATGCTGGCAGTAGCCCTTGGAGTTGGACTTCTTATAAGCATTTTTCAAGCAACAACGCAAATTCAGGAGCAGACTTTGTCTTTTGTGCCAAAAATCGTAGCTGTGCTTTTAAGTTTGATACTGTTTGGACCTTGGATGCTTACTACCCTTGTAAATTACACACAGCGCCTGTTTCTCAATATAAATAACTTCATAAAGTGATGTGCTATGGATGCGATGAGCTATATTTTGCAGAATGTACAGGTTTTTATATTACTTTTTGTAAGGATGCTAGGAATTTTTATACTCGCTCCTTTTTTTGGGACAAAGCACGTTCCAACTGTTTTTAAAATAGGTTTGGGTTTTTTTACATCTCTCATAGTATTTGATGTGATGCCACTTGTTCCTATATCCATAGACAATGTTTTGACATATTTTTTACTAGTGATTTCTGAATTCTTAGTAGGGCTTACAATAGGGCTTGCCTCCATGATATCTTTTAGCGCGGTGTATTTAGCAGGTCAGCTCATAGATTATCAGCTTGGCTTTGGGCTTGTAAACATTCTGGACATTCACAGTGAAGCACAGGTGCCTCTCATGGGCAATTTTATATACATCATGACAATTTTGATATTCATGCTGATGAACGGACATTATCTTCTTTTTACCTTTTTAGCAAAGAGCACCGAAATAATACCTATTGGGAAAGTTTATTTCGATTTATCAGGGATGTCACAGGTTTTAACTAAGATGGTATCAGACATGTTTGCGATAGGCTTTAGAATAAGCGCTCCTATAATTTTGACCACTGTTTTGACAG
>NZ_JBYKYF010000099.1:1871-9798 GCF_057736855.1 Sporomusa sp. | reverse complement strand
TCCCGTCGTCGATCACGTCCAGGAATACGCAAGGATTAACGGTGCCATAGTCGATGAGTATTATTATGACTCTCGCGCTACTGGCGTTGAAAAGACAGACGCGCAATTAGCGGATGATCTGGAAACATTTATAGGTGACTGGCCTTTAGTTCCAACATTCATTGTCATTGACCCGTCAGCGGCAAGTTTTAAGGCAGAACTAAGAAGACGACATCTCAGGACAAGAGATATTGATCCCGAGATTGTAAATGCCGACAACAAAGTCAGGGACGGTATCCGTCGGGTATCGTCGGCATTAACGAAAAAGATAATCCGTGTACATTGTCGTTGCGTGATGCTGAAAAAGGAATTGCTGTCCTATTGCTGGGATGATAAAGCGATTCAAAAAGGCATGCCTGAACGGCCACTCAAAGTAAATGACCATGGCCCCGACGCCTTAAGGTATGGTACGCACACATTATTAACAGATAGGAGGTTAGCTGCATGAGAAAACGAAAACGCCGCACTACTGACGCGGTAAAAACAAAAGATGCATATCGTAACCAGGCGGCGCGGCTAGGGTTTGGAACGCCTAACCTCCTGGAAGCAACAGAGTACCCGCTAACAAGACTGACACAGAACTGGCAGCTCATGAATAGCCTGTACCGATCACATTGGGTAGTACGACGGCTTATTGACGTGGTGCCCAGCGACATGATGAAAAACTGGATCAAGATTGAAAGCCAAATGCCGCCAGATCAACTTAAGCGATTTGATAAGCTTGTAAGGACCACACAGTTAAAAGCACGATTGTTGGAAGGCCTACGCTGGGGACGGCTTTACGGTGGAGCTGCTGGGGTAATTCTTATCGAGGGGCATGGCGATATACTTCATGAGCCGCTTGACTTGGATACCGTCATGCCAGGGACATTCAAAGGGTTGTTAATCCTAGACCGATGGTCAGGTATTCAGCCGCTATCAACGCAAGTAGTAACGGATTTGAATGATCCTGACTTTGGATTACCTGAATCCTACGTTATATCCACTGAAACCATTAGCCGAGGCGTTGAAATACACCATAGTCGCATAGTTCGTTTCCCTGGCCGTGATTTGCCATATTGGGAAAAGCAGCAGGAAATGTACTGGGGAGCTTCCGAGATTGAGCATGTATTTGATGAACTGCGCAAGCGGGACAATACCAGCTGGAACATTGCCAGTTTGGTGTTTAATGCCAATTTACGCGTGTTGAAGATGAAGGACTTGGAGCAGGTTTTTACTGCCCTAGATGAGCAGACAGTAAAAGACATTTACTCTGTGCTACAAGCGCAAAACTGGCTTATGAGTAACACTGGGACGCAACTGTTAGGCGCGAGTGATGAATTTCAGACCTTCCAGTATGCGTTTAGTGGTCTGGATAAGGTCTATGAAAACTTCATGATGGACCTGGCCGGTGCAGCTGAAATGCCCGTAACAAAGTTGTTTGGCCGTTCCCCTGCAGGGCTTAATGCAACTGGTGAATCGGACATGCAAAACTACTACGACAGTATCGAGGAAAAGCAAGAGGCGTATCTGCGGCCGCCAATTGATAGACTGCTGCCGATTATGTTCATGAGCGAATACGGGGCTATCCCTGATGACTTGGACTATCACTTTAATCCAGTACGACGGCCAACCGCAAGCGAAAGCACTGACCTAGCCAGCAAGCGGACAACAGCAATCCAAGGCGTATTTGACAGTGGTATGATTAGTCAGAAGGTTGCCCTCAAAGAATTGCGGCAAATGTCAGAAGACACAGGCATGTGGACTAATATCACCGACGAAGATATCGAAAAAGCCGACGATACTACGCAACAGGGCGAGATATTGCCGGAATTGGAATCTCTTGGAGTGCCAGGCGGCAGCATGGTATAATTAAAAAGGAAATCCTATCCTCTGTTTCATTATTTAGGCAAATAATACTAAGGCGGTGTTATTGTGAGCGAGCAAGAGATAGCAGAAGCAGACGAGATTAAAAATATTAACTTTATATTAGAATTTGAGGATCACCTAACCGGCAATGGTGAAAAAGTCGAGATCGTTTTAAAAGAATAGTTACTTAAGCGACTGCCTATACAGTCGCCATTTTTGTGCCCGAGGTGTTACTATGAAACCTGAAGGCTGGCAAGCTCAGCGCCGCATTGAATCTGACTATGATCGTGCTCTGCGCCGGCTAATTGAACGAGCATGGCAAATTATCAGTGAGCCCGATTTAATGAATCCGTGGGATCTAATACGCCGTTTGGAACGCTTGGCCAATACCGGGAGTTTTGAACATTTCGCTTTGGCAGCTGCTAAGAAGATGGTAACTCAGACTTTTTACGACACGGCAAAGACTTGGCGCCAGGCGGCTAAAGGCGGTTCGAAAGGCCGGCTGATTTATGAAGTCTTGCGAAATGAAATGCAAGGTCCTGTAGGCAATACCGTGTATGCCTTGATTGACCGCAACGCTGGAATCATCCGCAGTATGCCTTTTGACCTGGCTGCTCAGGCAACGCACTACATTCAGGCCGAAACATTAAAAGGCAAGCGACATGAGCAAATAGCACAGGAGTTGCTTGCCAAGTTCCCATCAATGACGGCAAAGAAAGCTGTAGTAATCGCCCGCACAGAGGCGGCAAAGTCTCATACGGCATTAATACAGGCCAGAGCTGAGCGCCTTGGAATAGCTTGGTATGTCTGGCGTACAAGCCAAGACGGACGAGTAAGAAGCAGCCATAAACATATGGAGGGCGTTTTGTGCAGGTTCGACACTCCCCCATCTCCAGAGCTATTAGCTGGTGAAAGGAACGTCGGTACGTACAATGCTGGAGAGATATATAACTGCCGGTGTTATCCTGAGCCGATGATTGATATTGGGGATGTAACCTGGCCGCGTAAAGTGCATTATGGCGGCAAGATAGTCCGTATGAGTAAGGAGCAATTTAGAAAGGTGGCGTAAACATGAAAGATGAGTACACAATACGGCTTACAAAAGACGGTACTGCTTGGGTAGCCCATACTGATGTCGATTTGCAAGTCGGTACTGTAGGGTGTGGGGATACTATCAAAGAAGCACTGGCTGAACTTGCCGATAGCTTGACCGCTGATTAAGCGGTTATTTTTTATGCGTGAAAGGAGGCGGTACATTGCGCGCATTTTATGGGACGCGCTTCAGTCCCAATATGACCAAGACCCCGGAGGGCTTTTTGATTTGCCATAACGTACCTATTGCTCGCACCGGCTGGCAGGAATATCTGCCGCGTGAAATCGGTTTGTCCGGCGACGTCCCGATTAAGGTGTACCGTTCAGAGGAAGAAGTATTCCATCCCGCTACCATCGCCAGTTTCGAAGGTAAGCCGGTCACAGACGACCACCCAACACAGGACGTGCGACCTGATAATATAGCGGCCTATGGCAAAGGCCACGCCCAGAATGTCCGCCGAGGTGCAGGTGAAATGTCAGACACACTACTGGCTGACCTAGTCATTACAGATCCTGTGCTTATCTCTGAGATTGAGGCGGGTAAGCGGGAAGTCTCATGCGGTTATGACTGTGACTATGTTCAGGTCAATAATCGTTATGAACAACAGGCAATACGCGGGAATCATGTCGCTATCGTCGAAAGAGGCCGCGCTGGGCCGCAAATTTCCATACGAGATTCTAAACCAAAACAAGGAGGAAAAAAGATGCCTAAAATTGATAAAAACACACTACTGGGAAAAATCCTGAAAGTGTTCTCCCAGGATGCCGAACCGGAAGAAGTGGCAGCCGCGCATGAAATGCTAGGCGGACAAAAGGACGAGGAAATGCACAGTGAAAAAAGCGAGGAAAAGTTCAATGCTGAAATCCTAGCCGCTATCAAGGCTTTGCGGGATGAGGTAGCTGCTTTGAAAGCCAGTAAAACTGAGCCGGAAACCAAAGACGCTCTTACCGAACTGGAAGAGGAAATGACAAACGGCAAGCCGGATGTTACCGATGGAAGTCAAGAAGAAAGCGTCACTATCCCCGTGGAGGAAATGAAGAACGAAGACGGCTCCAAAGTTATAGATGCCAATAAAACATTGGATAAAGCTGCAGTATTAGCAACTATCAAAGCCATAAAGCCGATTATTGCCAGCCTACCTGTTGCAGAGCGCAAGAAAGTTTCTGATGCTCTTAGTAAAGAACTGAGAGCTGCTATGCAAAAGCCTGCTCCCACCCAGGATGCATACGCCGAAATATTAAAACGCAAGAAAGCAGCAGACACTAAAGCCGCTACTGCTCATGAAGAATTCGGCAAGAACTGCGCCAAGCGCAATCCACATATAAAGGAGGTTAAATAATGCCTGGAAAAGCAATTGGAACATCGTTTAATTATGGCTATCCCGGCACTATCTCCCGGTTAGGAGATGAAATCAGCCGGACACGCCCCATGAAAGCTGAAACGGATGATATTTATTTCGGTGATCCGGTCGTTATTAACTCTGATGGTACTGTACAGAAATTCGGCGCAAGTCATACCGCAGCCCAATTTGCCGGGGTTGCTATGCGGCGTATAAAAGGCGCTACGCAGTACCTGTCGCAAAATCGCGCGTATTATACCGGTCAGGAACCGGTTGATGTACTCGAGCGCGGCGGCGTAACCGTGAACTGCAATGTGGGTACTCCCACAATTGGCGGCGACGTGTATATTCGCGTTGCAGCTAATGCGAGTATCCCGGCTGGTGTAGTAGGCGGCTTCGAAGCGGCTGCGGATAGCACTAATACAATAAAACTTACAAATGCCAAATGGGGCACGACCAAAGACGCTAACGGCGTGGCCGAACTTGTAATCTTGACCCGGCAGGGCGTATAAGGAGGATAATTAATGAAAACATACACTCTTGACAACCCTACAGGCATTCCCCGCGGTTTTGCCGCTCGCGCATTTACCATGGACGCCGCTGCTATTTCTGGCGGTAATGCTTTTCTGGAATCCGAACTTGAAAAACTGGACCCCACTCTACGCGAGCCGTTGACAAGTTTTACATATCCGCGTGACATTCCAATTGAAAGCGGTGGCGGTTGGGTAGAAACCATGTCCGTAGTCAATGTTGACTATGCCGTATCTGGCGGTCAAGCAGACGGCGTAGGCGGCGTGCAAAACTCGGTTAGGTTGATTCAGGCTAACTTGGATAAAGATTTATTCAAGGTGTTCCCTTATGAGGTCGCCATGAAAATCAAATTTGTTGACATGGAGCGTGGCCAGGTAACAGGCCGAAGCCTGGAACAAATTTACGATAAGGGTATCCGCTTGGATTGGGATAAATATCTGGACATTAACACCTACAAAGGACAGGCTGCATACGGTACGCCAGGGCTGATTAATCATCCAAGTGTTACTGCTGGATCTGTTGCGGCAGGTGCAAGCACGAAAACCACGTGGAAGGATAAAACCCCTGATGAAATCCTGAATGATGTAAATACCGTAATTGTGGATGCTTGGGCAGCTGCAGAGTATGATCAGTCTGCTGTACCGAATCACATTTTGATTGACCCCGCCAACTACGCCTATATTGCTAGCACGAAGGTCTCGCAAGCCGCCGATAAGACCATCTTGGAATTCCTGTTAGATAACAATATCGCGAAACAAAAAGGTGTAAACCTATTCATTGGTGAGTGCCGGTGGTGCATTGGCGCAGGTACTGGCGGTACTAACCGAATGGTGGCCTACGTCAACGACAAACGGTTTATTTGCATGCCGGTACCTGTGCCACTGAGCCGTGTTATGACTCAGCCGAACGTTACAACTGCAAGCTATGACAGCTTGTATGTAGGCAACGTTGGTCAGGTACAAGTCATGTACTATCAACCTATCCGCTACGCGGACGGAATTTAAGGAGGCCATTATGCGGATATTTACAAGAAAATCGTTTGAGTTTAAAAACGCGGACGGGGAAAAAGTTGTCACCCGTCCGCTTGATTTTGCGGATGTGCCGAATTGGGTGGTCAACGATCCTATCTTCGGTTGGGGCGTAAATGACGGCGATATTACAGTGGCGGAATCGCCAAAAGAAGAAGCTTCAGTCGAGAAGGCAGTAGAAGATGTCGCTGAAGCTGTTGCCAAGGCCGATACAGAGGTAAAAGCCAAGAATAAAGCTGATGCTAAGGGGAAATAACCATGTACGCATACGATAGCGGCAGCGGGAATTTGATTGCTGCCGCTTCTAATTTGCGCAGTGGTGATAATCCGCCATTTGAGTTGGCCGACTTTTACGCTTTATACCCGGCTTATGGACCCAGGGAAACCCCGTCCGAAGATCCAGAAGGTGAACCCACTGTCACTTATTTGGTAGACCCGGCAATTATTGAGATGTATATCGGCCTGGCTAATGCCGTAGTGAAAGAAGCTCGCTGGCGTAGGCAATGGAAATTTGCTATGGGCTTGTTTGTAGCGCATTTTTTGACCTTGTATCTGCAGAGTCTGGCTAGCGCCGACAGAACAGCTGCCCAGGTAGTTGCCGCTGGCCAAACACGCGGCCTGATGACAAGTAAATCTGTTGGTGATGTGTCTGCTAGTTATGACTTTTCTACCATCGCCCAGGGCCTAGATGGCTGGGCTGCTTGGAACCTGACCACGTTCGGGCAGCAATATGCGACACTAGCCAGAATGGTGGGTAAAGGCGGGATGTATGTATGGTAAAAGGTACAGTGGCTGTCACGTCCAAAGGCGACCCCAATATCTTGAAAAAGATTATGGCTGACCTTGGCAACATGGATGTTTATGTCGGTATCCCGGAGGAAAAGGCCAGTCGGCAGAGCGAAGGGGAAATCAATAATGCTGAGCTGGCCTATATCCATACTCACGGTGTACGGGCCAAATCCATGCGTGCAGAAATGCAGCCCAATATGGATAGTGGTTTACCCTATTCAAAGGCGTATGAAATGTATATCCAGGCACATGGTTCTCCACTATGGCATTCTCCGCCGCGGCCCATTATCGAACCGGCTATCGAAAAACATAAAGATTCTATTGCAGAAAAACTGAAGCCTGCCATGCAGGCGGCTTTGAGTGGTGATGAGCAAGGAGCACGCGATGGCTTGGAGAAAGCCGGAATGTTTGCCGCAAACAAAGTGATAGATTATTTCACTGATCCCGAAAACGGTTGGGAAGAAAACAGCCCCAAAACTATTGAGGTCAAGGGCAGTGATCGGCCTTTGATTGATACTGAGGCACTCAGGCGGGCAATAACTTATGTGGTTGGTGAGAAAAAATGATTAATGTCGCTGAGATTATTCGCGATCCGGATTTTTGTCAGTCATATACGCTTTTGCGTAAGACGACAGTATGGCTAGGCGGTAATCCTAAAAACACGGTAAAAAACTTATCGCGCAGCGGCGTTATTACGGCTGCGACACAAGAGGATTTGTTACAGGTGCCTGAGGGCGACCGAGTAAAAGGCATTATTGCTATATATGACACGGAGCCCTTACAGGTAACTGATGACACCAACACGTCAGATGAAATTGTCTGGCACGGTGAACGCTACCGACTATTTCAGCTTTGGCCGTATAAAGATTACGGCTATTATAAAGCGCTTGGTGTGCGGATTGCGGGGAAATAACATGATTGAAGAATTAGAAACTTTGTTTTGGCGAGCAACAATGCAAATATTGGGATTTAATCCGGCAGATTTTGAAGATCCGGCCAATCCGCCATCATTTATGCCTGTTCGCCTATCGTATCCAACTGACGGCGCACCGGCTTGGAGCGTTGATGAAAATATCGTCTTTATTCGCTTGTTTGAGAAAGATGACGATTATGCCAAACAACTTGACAGTGTTTATGAGCCCAAAGCCAGTACCGTAGTAAAGCAGTCGGCTCGCACTCGCGTCTGGGAAGTACAATTTGTGGCCTACGGACCGGACGCACATACCAATGTTAATAAAATCAAAGACGGTGTTTTCCGGC
>NZ_JBYKYF010000099.1:0-1861 GCF_057736855.1 Sporomusa sp. | reverse complement strand
CGGCAAGGCATCAAGCGTCTGCTGTCGGCAAACTCCGTTTTTTTAGTTCCCAATATGCCAACTTGTCGGCGCTTCCCGGAATTATTTGCTGGCCAATGGTGGAATCGCTGGGATCTTAGATTAACCTTTAATGAACTGTACCGTTTACCAGACGAAGATGTTGGGCGCATTGAATCGGTGACTGTTACAGCCCATTACAATCGATAGGAGCGTGAAGTAATGGCCTTAAAAACTTTACCGCTTGAACCGGTAGTTAATATTATAGTCAATCTAGCAGCCCGGTCAGCGGTGCGAAAAGCTTTTGACCTGGCCTTGATTGTTGGTGAAACAGATGTTATTACTCCGGCTGAAAGGGTAAAAATCTACTCTGGCATTAATGAGATGCTGGAAGACGGGTTTACATTGAATGATCGCTTGTACAAAGCGGCAGCCCTGATTTTCGGTCAAGCAAAAAAGCCGCAGCGTGTAGCTGTCGGCTGTATTGGAACTGTTACTGAGGAGATTGAGGGCGAGCCTGTTACCCGTCCAGAAACGCCGGTAGAAACTATGCAAGCCTGCCGAGAGGCAAACGGCGAGTGGTATGTCGGCATCTACTGTGCACCAGCCACAAAGGCTGATCATCTAGCGATTGCTGAGTACATGGAAGCTATCAAGCCAAACAGCTTGTATGCCTATACCACCAACGATGCGGATGTACTGACCAACGCTGATGGCAATATTTTTGCAGCCATGAAGGCTAAGAATTATCGTCGGAGCATCGGGCAATATTCTAGCAAACATCCAGACGCTATCTGCGCCATCATCGGCTGGGCTATGGGCGCAATGACCGGTACAGCCGGCAGTGCCTACACTCTGGCTTATAAAACAGAGGTAGGCGTAGAAACTGAGAATTCGTCCGGCGTGTTTCCTTCCAGTGCCGTTGAAAAGATAAAAGCCAATAATGGCAATGTATATATCAACCGCGGTAGCTACTACGACATTTTCGAAGAAGGCACCATGGCCGACGGCACCTGGTTTGATGAAATGATTTTCTTGGACAAGTACCAAAATGATATGCAGCTGGCGCTAATGGACCTGTTGGTTCAGAATAACAAGATTGCACAGACAGAATCCGGAATGACCCAGCTTATTGATGCCATCAAGGAAGTCTGTCAGACTATGAACCGTGTTGGATTTATTGAATCCGGCGTTTGGAAAGCTGCAGATATTTTGAACCTTAAAAAAGGCGATACTCTGCCCGGCGGCTATTTCATCCAGTCTGAGCCGATTGACGAACAGTCTCAGGCTGACCGTGACGCCCGTAAATCACCGCCTATTTACGTATCTTTGAAACTGGCCGGTGCAATTCATCATGTCACCGTTCAGGTGGATGTAAACCGATAAAGGAAGGAGGATTATTATGGCTCCTAAACATAGCACATTTAGCTTTACCGACATTGACGCCACTATCTCTCACCCGTCCTATGGCTCTTACACTATCCAAGGTGAAGGTATTGGCGATTTGACTATTTCAAAACTGACGGATCGGACCGTACATGACGTTGCAGCCGATGGAAATATCATGGTCTCGAAGATTGCCGGTAATAACGGCAACGTGACTATCAATGCGCAGCAAACTTCTACTTTGCATAACTTTTTGCAGGGTTTATTTAATTATCTTTGGGCTGCCCCCACTGACGAGTGGGCGCAAATCAGCCTTACGGTACGGGCGCCGAAGATGCAGAAAACCTATTATTGCACGGGTGGTGCGTTCGTTAAGGAACCGGATGAGCCGTTTCAGTCTCAGGGCCAGCGCGTAGCCTGGGGTATTTTGTTCACGGATATTCAAAGACTGCCGATTTAGGAAAGGAGATAGAACATG
>NZ_JBYKYF010000098.1:2433-9855 GCF_057736855.1 Sporomusa sp. | reverse complement strand
AACATGCGCGTAACGGCAGTATTAAATTCCTTTATAATCATCTTTTCATTAACGGCAATAATTGCGTTTAAAGAATTTTCAACAATGATATTAGCAAATGATTCCGCTTTTGAGCGCATATACGGTATGCACATATCTAGCTCGGCAATACCCTGGAATACGGCAACAGCTTTAGCACGACAGGTATCATAACCACAAGCGCCGCAGTTTTTTTCATCTTGAACTGTAAATTTTCCTGTTTGTTTGAGGATTTCTTGTATTTCTTCTTCTGTTGGAATGGCCGCATTAATGGCTTTGGACTGATAAGTGCGATGTACATCTATGGTTATGCCTGTAGCGTAATTCCCTGTAGCTGCACTACCCGTTTTGGCATAGGTTAATACTTGGTTCCGTTTGGTCTGCATGAATTGACGGCTGCCCATAGCAGGACCGCCGATACATCCTCCGGAACAGGCCAAAGCCTCAATAAATCGTGGGGAGATCTCATTATTAATTAATCCTTTAAATATTTCAATACAATTTTCAATACCATCAATGGCTATAATTTCTTCATCAGCCATACTTAAATACGGCATAATTATGCCCCCGGTTATCGGAAAACAGCGACCGATACTCGTAGATGTAAGCGTTGGTTGTGCTATTTTTTCTTCCAGCTTTGTATCCAGATGAGGCAATGAGATTATCCAATTTTTGAGGTCTTTAAAAGTTATTACAGCATCGACCTTCGAATCTGATTCACAGCCTTCGGCAATTTTAGCTATGCAGGGTCCGGCAAAAATAACAAAAGTATCTTCCCCGTACTGTTCTTTAATCAGCTTAGCATGAGCCAGCATTGGTGATACGACTGGTGCAAGGTTGTCGATTAACTGGGGGTAATATCTTTCAATAATATTTACAATTACCGGACAGCACGATGAAATTACGGTAGATTTCGGTAGATTATCCTTATGATTCAGCATATAGGTTCCATATATTTCCGAAATCATTGTGGCAGCTACAGCCGTTTCCGTTACGTAAGTTATTCCAGCATTAGTTAAGGTTTGTATTAGCTCAGCTTGCGTATATTCAGGGAAAGCCGTCACATAGGATGGCGCTAAGCTCAGCACAACTTTCTGTCCCGTTTCTAAGGCAGCCACTAAACGCTGTATTTGGTTGTCAACTTGTTTTGCTTTCTGTGGGCACTCAACAACACAGCGTCCACACAAAATACATCTTTCTTCAATAATATTGGCATGGACTTTTTTAATCCCGATGGCTTTAACTGGACATGAACGTACACAGCGGAAACAATCCCGGCAGTTTACTTTATGTGTAATAATAGCGTTAATCTTGTTTACCTCCCAGCACTTTGTCCATGAAAATATGATAGACCTTGTCTTTAGCAACATGAGTTATAATTTCGTCATTTAGTTTAATAACCACTCCTTCCGTACATTTACCCTGACAAAAATTTCCCTCAATATCAATCTCGCTTTGCACCTGATACTTGTCTATCAGTGCTCTAAAAGCATGTAACACACTATAAGCGCCGCGTAAATGGCAGGCGCTCCCAAAGCAAATAGATAACTTTAGCATTTATACACCTCGATATTTGCTGTGAAATATTTCACATTTAATTTTATATTATACCATAAACTACATTTACTTGTATACAGTATATAATTTTCAAGAAAGTTTTGTCATCCAATTACACAGTTAATAACGCTGCTCAATTTAGCTTGATAGTAAGATAATTTGAAACAATGAATAATTAATTTACTTACAAGCGTTTTTTAAACAGCAACTTTGCTTGTCTCATCGTTATGTAAACACCAAAATACTTTCTTAATTTCGTCAATAGTAACTTTGTAACCTAATTCAGCCGCTAAGTCAGATATGCTGGCTACATCGTTTTTTTGCATTCTACGGCAAAGCAAATAAGGCTATCTCTCCATAGATAAAAACCCATTTTGAGATAGCCTTGTTTTTATGTTTCAATTTGAACCCACAATGTTAGGAATAGTCATATCATACATGAGTATCACGACTAATTATGATTATTTTTTCAGCAGTGATGAATAGAAACGTCATGGTAAACATATCCGCCAATCAATTTTTCCATATAGTATCATAGAAGTTTCTTATGTCAATCTATTATCAGCTGAGGCGTAAGTTAATTATTAATTTTAATACCGTTATTACTGTCGTCGTTATGTCCACTAAAAACATTACCATCTAGGGGAAATGGAATTTGTACGTATGTACTAGGTACTTCACCGACAATCACATATTCAGCAATCGGTACTTGTGTATGTACACTGATGCTCTTACTGACTAAAGGAACCACGATACGAACTTGTGTAGTGGCAACTAAATATACCATATGCCTGGTTTGGTTAATACCTGCATGCTCAAATTTATCAACCACTTTAACCTGGACCGTACCAATCGGAATAATAGTGACTGTAATCTTAGGGCCCATGCTTGCCAGAAATTGACTGCCTAATACCTGACCAATAGGAATTTGGATTTTTTCTTCTATAATTTCTTTCAGTGCCTCTTGTACCTTAATGGTAGTATCAGCACCCAGCCTATTAAACTCCATTGTATTAGGTTGAATCAATACTACGCGCCCACGCTCATCTAAGGTAACATTTAGCAGTGTTTTGGGATCAACCGTAAGACTGACTTTATTGTTAATAACATTATTAATTGCTTGGGTTGCGATCAGTGTTGCTCTTGCTTCAGCAATTGCCATTAGAGTTGGTTTTAAGTTTGTCTCAGTCAGCCAGAAAAACCATACCGTTACTATTACCGATAATATCAATGCTATTGGGAAGAGTGGTATTGTACGTCTGCGCCGCAACGAAAACCTCATGTCTCCCCCCTCCTACGGTCACTTTCACATTATTGGTTATTATATATATGACAAAACCGGATTATCGGTTACTACATTCATTAAAATTAGTTCATGGGGAATACTACAAAAAATGTGAGGTGATTACTATGGATGATTTAAAAAAATTAAAGCTGCAAGTAGCCAATGAGACTCTTGGGCGTGAAATGAACAGGGAAATAACTGCTGAAAATTACGAGCGTGTTCTTGAAGAAAAAAAACTCGAAATAGCTCAAGAACTTGGACTTAAGGAAAAGATAGAAAGTGATGGCTGGGAAAATATGACTACCCGGGAAGTGGGAAAAATTGGCGGTCAGATGGGCGGCCGCATAGGTGGCCAAATGGTAAAGAAACTTGTTTCGATGGCTGAGGCTCAGATGGCTCCGGTCGAAAGTGAAGCTATAGAGGATAGTAAAAAGCATTTGGAAGATAAACCCTGAAAATAAAAATCGGGTCGCAGTCTGCGACCCAATTTATTTATTATTTATTTCGGAATGAAACCAATATCTTTTGCGCAAAGGATAAGTTCGGCTATAATACTGGCTTTTTTTTTATTCGATAACAATCCGGTGATAATTCTTCTTTCCTTTACGGATAAGGAGACTATTGTCCTTAAATAAGTTAGCTGTCAGCAAAAAGTCTGGATCAGAAACCTTGGCATCACCAATATAGAGTCCACCTTGCTGAATAAGGCGCCGTCCTTCACTTTTTGAGGCAATAATTCCTGTACCTGCAAGAACATCCAGTAATTTTGTACCAACCATATCACTGGTAATTGATACGGTTGGAGCATTGTCTAAACTTCCGGTGCCGCCAAATAATGCTTCTGCAGCTTGCTTGGCTTTTTCTGCCTCTTCTTGACCATGAATAAGTTTAGTTACCTCAAAAGCCAGCGTGGCTTTAGCAATATTAATTTCTTTATCCTTTAGTGCACCCAACCTCCGGACCTCATCCATTGGTAAAAACGTAAGAAGCGCCAGGCATTTTTCTACATCGGCATCATCGACATTGCGCCAGTACTGATAAAATTCATAGGGAGAAGTTTTCTCAGCATCCAGCCATAAGGCTCCTTTCTGAGTTTTGCCCATCTTTCTACCGTCACTAGTGGTTAACAACGTGAAAGTTAACCCATAGGCCGGTTTGCTTTCCTTACGCCTGATCAGATCTGCGCCCGCCAAAATATTAGACCACTGGTCGTCACCGCCCATTTGCATAATACAATTATAGCGGCGGTTGAGTTCCAGAAAATCATAGCTCTGCATCAACATGTAGTTGAACTCCAGGAACGATAATCCTCTATCCATGCGCTGCTTAAAGCATTCGGCAGTTAACATACGATTAACCGAGAAATGGATGCCAATATCTCGAATAAATTCTACATAGTTGAGATCTAATAACCAATCGGCATTATTTACCATTAAGGCTTTATTATCAGAAAAATCAATAAACCGTTGCATTTGCTTTTTAAAGCGTTCGGCGTTATGTTCAATATCTTCTCTGGTCAGCATTTTTCGCATATCGGTTCTACCGGAGGGATCACCGATCAGCGCTGTTGCTCCACCAATAAGACAAATCGGACGGTGACCAGCCTGCTGCATATGGGCCATCACCATCATTCCCAGAAAATGTCCGACATGTAAACTATCGGCTGTGGGATCAAAACCGATATAAAAAGTAATTTTCTCCTTAGCCAATAACTCTGCGATTTCCTCTTCATGTGTTAGTTGCTGAACATAGCCGCGTTCTTTAAGAATATCTAATACAGACATGACTAAAAGCCTCCTTCGTTACATTAATCAGATTTTATGACTGATAAAAAAAATGCTCTCGTTCCTGGTTAGGGACGAGAGTTAAACCCGTGGTACCACCCTTGTTGCTAACAATGAGCCACTCAAGCGAAGTAAAGAAACTTCTGACCAGATAACGGTGGCTCCGGCTCAGCTTACTTGTACTTTACTTTCAGCCTGCTGCTCATAGGTGTATTTCAGTCAGTCGGCCTACTGAGTTTCACCATCCCCCAGCTCTCTAAAAGACCGTCTCTGACTTACTTCTCCTATTCATCACATTTTACATCTATGTTGCATATGTTTTATTATTTGATAATTAACGCTACACAATAACTTAGTAACCGCATTATAACATAACAATTTTAATATTGCAAACCACTGCCAAAGAATATCCTATCAATAACTTTTTATGATATAATGGTTAACGAATCAAATCCTTTTTAAACTAGTGGTAATAATATTTACGCTGCAATGTAAGTGATCGCAGGGGGAGGAAATTATGCAAGATAAAAATAGTGAGAATAAAGAATCAGGCAGACGACGTCCTAAAAAAAATTTTCGGACAGTCACCATTATTGCTATATTAGTATTCTTAGTTATGCTAACAGGTGCAGGCCTTGGATTTTTGACAGCTAGCATTCACACGATTCCCATCCTGAAGGGAGAAATACGTCCAGCCGTTTCTTCACAAATTTTTGATGTTAACGGAAGGCTTATAACTACCATCCATTCAGTAGAAAATCGATTGCCGGTGTCTATAAACAAGATACCTAAAAATTTACAAAATGCGTTTATAGCGGCTGAAGATGTCCGGTTTTATCAACATAGCGGCATTGACCCCCGCGGTATTCTTCGGGCTCTTTGGTCAAATATTACTAATCGAGGAATAGCGGAAGGCGGTAGTACGATAACCCAACAATTAGCTAGAAATGCTTTGCTATCGCAGGAACAGACAATTAAACGGAAAATCCAGGAAGCTTTTTTATCTCTGCAAATTGAGCGGCAATACAGCAAACAAGAAATATTAGAAATGTATTTGAACCAAATCTATTTTGGGCAAGGTGCATATGGTGTTCAAACTGCAGCCCAAGTTTATTTTGGAAAAAATGTTGAAGATTTAAATTTAGCAGAGTGTGCTATGCTTGCCGGCATACCAAAGAGTCCTAATTATTATTCCCCTTTAAATAATTTTAAAGCAGCTAAAGAGCGCCAGGCTGTGGTATTAGATCAACTGGTTAAATACGGTTACATTGATTCAGCCACAGCGCAGAAAGCCAAAAATACGGAAATTAAGCTGGTTAACCGTAAATCAACCAACACTACGACTGCTTCCTATTTTACTGATTACGTGTTACAATTGCTAATCGAAAAATATGGTGCTGATGCTGTATATAAAGATGGCCTGAAAATCTATACCACATTGGATTTAGATATGCAACAAGCGGCAGAACAGGCAATGAATGAGCTGCTTCCGACGCATCGTATTGAAAATGGAATCAAACAACCACAAGGTGCATTGGTAGCCATTGACCCTCATAACGGTCATATCAAGGCAATGGTTGGTGGCCGGGGTAACGATCAGTTTAACCGGGCAGTTTTAGCCGAACGCCAGCCGGGCTCATCATTTAAACCGTTTGTCTATTTAGCAGCTCTAGAAAGTGGTTTTACACCGGCCAGTATTATTGAGGATAATCCTGTTAGCTTTGGTGATTGGTCGCCAATGAATTATGATCGGCGTTTTCGAGGACCAGTAACCCTGCGTACAGCACTTGAACAATCATTAAACGTTGTAACTGTAAAATTAGCTCAGCAAGTCGGTATTGATAAAACATTATATTATGCTCAGCAAATGGGGATATCTACGCTGGTGCTGCATGGCAGTACCAATGACCGAAATTTAGCTATGTCGTTAGGCGGTCTTACCCGTGGTGTGACTCCGCTAGAGATTGCCAGTGCGTACGGAGTATTGGCAAATGGTGGTGTTCGAGTTGAGCCGATAGCTATAATTAAAGTGGTTGATCGCAACGGTAAAGTCATTGAAGAAACCATTCCTAAGGCAAGGGTAGTTATCAATGAACGTAGTGCATATTTACTTACCGATATGCTACGGGGTGCTATCACCCATGGTACTGGTGCAGGCGCCTACTTTGGCCGTCCGGCTGCTGGCAAAACCGGTACTACCAGTGATTATAAGGATGCTTGGTTTGTCGGTTATACACCTGATTTGGTAGCGGCTGTTTGGATGGGTTATGATAATCCAGATTATCTGGGTGGTATTACTGGTGGTACAATACCAGCCAGCATTTGGCAAAAATTTATGCGAGAGGCTTCTACCAAGTATGTTGCCCGCGATTTTGTTAGACCATCAGGCATTGTAACAGCCAGAATATCCACCGAAGATGGTTTGCTTATCAATGATCCTAATAACAAAGCGGCACGTGAAGAAATTTTTGCCGAAGGTACTCAACCCACCAAAGTTTCAACAGTTACCGCAGCCAAAGATGATAAGGATAAGAAAAATGGCCAGGATGCTGACAAAAATAAAAATGATGATAAAAATTCAATCCATGCAAGTGATGCCGAGGCCTTATCTCCTGGAGAGCTAATTCCACCGCCGCCACCAGCAAGGAATGATAAACATACCGTTGATCCGTTGTTACCTCCCCCACCACCGAGGCCAGCGGATGTAAACAAGAAAAATTAGTATAAAAAACACGCGTAAAAATACGCGTGTTTTTTTCTACTTAAGAATATACATTA
>NZ_JBYKYF010000098.1:0-2423 GCF_057736855.1 Sporomusa sp. | reverse complement strand
CCCCATCATCACAACAAGCAAAAAACAATAGAATGATGATTATGATGATAATAATCCAACCGCCACCAAATGCTCCACAACCGCCAAAACCACGTCCCATTTTCATTTCCTCCTTTTTTCTTTTATCAGTAAAGAGTTTCACTCTCTTTACTGTAATATATGATTATTGTACTTTTTTTGTCACTTTCGGTTCTGTCGTATGGGGTTGGTATGTACATTTAAAAACATTAGGCAAAATTTGTTGCTCATTGGTCTAGCTTATCTCGTTTGCTAGACTTGTTTAAGATATAAGATAATTGTAGAACACGCTTTACAGCGTGTTCCGGATATAAGTAGTGTCATTAAAGCGTAGTATCATCACAATCAAAAAAGAATAGTAATAGGATAATGATGATAATCCAAATACCATTAAAACCATGACGACCAAATCCACACCGCGACATGTAAACAACCTCCTTACTTATCTGGATGAGGGCAAAGTATCGCCCACCCTACTCCAATATATACGTTTATGTTGTAAATGTTACTCAATCTCCTTAAATCGCTTATTAATTTCCGTTTTCAAACAATCTTCTAATTCTTTTTGGAGCCTCACTTGCGACTTTAACCGATTGCATAGTATTGTCAAGAACCTCTGTAATATTACGAATTTTATCTACAGTAGACGACATGAAATCAATTCGTCTATCCATGGAAAAGCTTTCTGACGATAATAGCAAGAGTATTACTGCTAATTGCATATTGAAATCGGGGTTTTGTATGATTTTTCGAAACATAGCGGCTGGACCGCGTGAACTTGATTTTTTTTTCGATGGTTTAGCTGGCAAGACCACCGGTACGGTTTGCGGCGTCTGATCATTTGTTTCAATAGAATCTTTCGTATTATTTACCGGCCTCTCTACAGGCGGCAACCCTGCGTTTTGGCGATATTTTCGCATGCGCATAACTTCCACCACCCTTCACAAATGATTTTCTAATCCAATATATGAAATATAGGAGTATTTGGAGTTTGGACACTCACAAAAATTAATTTTACTGAATAAATTGGATAGAAACATAGGAGGTGCATAACAGTGTTTGAACAGTTTGGTAATATTATGGAAATGGTAAAAAAGGTTCAGCAAAGCGTTGATGCTGTTCAGGAAGGGCTAAAACGCGAACGTATTGAAGTCTCAAGCGGCGATGTTGTTAAAATTATTGTTAATGGCCAACAAGAACTTATTGCTATTCAATTAAACAGCAAATATTTAACCGCCGACAACGCAGCATTACTACAAGATTTACTGTTAGCAACAATCAATAGTGCATTGGCTAAGTCACGTGATTTGAATCAAGCAGCTATGAGTAAATTGGCTGCAGACTTGAACCTGCCGAAAATTCCTGGCGTTTTTTAAGGAGGCGTTTTTATGCCGAAAGACACTGACACCACAGGGTCTACGTCACTGCTCGGCTCAATCGCCCGAATGCTTGATGCCAGTGTTACCGCGGGAGCAGGATTTGATAACCTAGTTACTGTTTTATCACTGTTATGCCTATTATCCATAGTTAACCGCGAGCATACTTATAATCCACCCCAACAAACTCAAACTACAAACAACAGTAATCCGCTACATAAATTGCTGGGCGATCTTACCAAAGGCGGTGGCGAAAGTGGTAGTGGATTTTCACCAGATTCTTTACTGTCACTTCTACCGCTATTAAGCAATCCACAGTTAAAATCTAAGCTCAATCCCAGTACTATGGGCAGTGTTCTTGGATTGTTAAGTAATCTTAGTGGTCTAGCTGGTAACAGTAATTCGCAGGAAAAGTCCAAACCTGAAGTAAAAGTAGAACCCAAAGTCGAAAATTCCAAACAATCGCCAGAACCTTCGTCACCTGTGGTTGAGGCTCATGTGCAGCAGTCTGTACCCAAACAACCGTCATTACCAGCTCAAAGCGTTGAAGATGGCGATGAGTCAGAAGGAAAAAACTACGGACGCTACTTAAATTGGAAAAATAATTTTTAGCAAAAATTCAAGCCCCAAGCTTTTGGCATAAGCCAGTGCCCGTTAGTGTTAGTACTGTTGGCAATAAAAAACAGGGAATCATTCGTACGAATAATTCCCTGTTTTTTATTGATAATTTAAGTTCGATCGAAAAAGGGACTCTTTCCAGAAATACTCAGTGGAATTCCATAAGCAACTTTTACATCTTCTTCAAATAGGTCGAGATTTAATGCTGCGCGACCAATAGTGAACATAATTCTGTTATCAATGTGATGGTGAGCCGCTACACTGACGGCCGATCCGATGGCTATCCCCAGATCGCCGATACTAATTGCACACAGTCCTGAATGCTCTACATTCTCTTTGCAATTAGCGTATCCACAATAACCGCAGGGTTGCACGCCAAGAGGTTTGACTTTTTGACCCATTAAGACAGCC
>NZ_JBYKYF010000097.1:0-9890 GCF_057736855.1 Sporomusa sp. | reverse complement strand
CTCACGCAATCATAGTTTCTGAAAATCCACTTTCAGCCGGGGTTAGATACCCCAGCGATTGATGCGGCCGTTCCATGTTGTAGTAATGAATGTATTGACCAATACCGTAATAAAGTCGAGCAAGAACTAAAGTTTAAATTATCGTATAGTCGCAAAGGGTGCCTATATTAACAATGCGGTAATTGAATCTTTTCATGCAATAATCAAAAAGGAATTGGTTTACACTACCACCTTTTTGACGTAACAGCATGCATGTTTTAGATTTTCCAATATATTGAAGGATTTTATAACCGAAAAAGGATTCACAGTAAACTTAATTATCTGTCACCTATACAATTTGAACAAAGCATAAAAAATGTTGCCTAACTCAACCTTTTTGTGTCCAATCTATCGACGTAAATCCAAAAAAAGACCTGGCTCATGTAAGCCAGATTTAGTGTCCTTTGCTTAATATAGCTATTCTAAAACCAGATACAACAGTTAAAATGGTTAGTGTTGCGGCTATCATATAACCGACTGGCGTCCGAAAGTGAGTATCTTGGGGTTGCCTAATTGCCCTGATGTCGGCAAAAATATTGTTTATTTCTCGTTCATTAAGTGGAGAGGCGCACGACGATTTTGCTTCATCTGGTGCGGAATCCTCATCTCCGGTTGATCGAATTATCGTTGCGGCAAGGTTCTTTTATCCACCTCATGGTGTTATATATATCAATACATGTTATGTAACGATTGGTTAAATGTGACTCATATCTAAACGTACGTGAAAATCAGTTTTTTAGTTATAAAAATAACCAGAATTGTTTTTAATATAGTAGCTAAAGCGAAGGAAACAATAGAACCGTCCTCTTGTATCTTAGATGGGATTAATAAAAATATCAATAACCCCCGCCCATGATAACCTGTAAACACCCGGTATCTCGTCAACATACGATTTCCTGGGTGTTTTGTTATGCAGAAAAATTAGTATTAACTCAGACTAAGTGAATTCCGCAGCTGTTTCGCATCACTTTTTGGTGGCAGCCCGAACATGCGTGCATATTCACGGCTAAACTGGGAAGGGCTCTCATATCCAACCTGAAAGCCTGCATCGGCAGCATTTATTTGTGACGACAACAAAAGACGGCGTGCTTCCAGCAAGCGTAATTGTTTCTGATATTGCAGGGGACTCATCCCCGTAAATTGCTTAAAATGACGGTATAGAGATGCAATACTCATATTGGCGGCCATTGCTAAATTCTCAATATGCAGCGGTTTAGCAAACTCTTGCTTGATAAGGCGTGTGACTTCCACGATTTTTCGGGCGTGACTGTTGCTTATTCCGATTTGTTTTAATAAGTCCCCTTGTTCGGCTTGAAGAATACGATAAAAGACCTCCTTTATTACTAGGGGGGCAAGCGCCGGAATATCCTGCGGCGTCTCTAGGAGCCTGACTAGCCTGCAGCATGCATCCAATAGAGGAAGATTGATTTCTCCCACAAACATGCCTCGGTGTGAATCGCTTTCCATACTCATGGAAAGGCCGGCATTTTGGACAATGTCGAAAATCAATTCCGGTTCAAAATGTAGGCTCATACATAATAGGGGATTTTGGGGATCGGCCTGCGTGATTTGAGCAATGTGCGGCAAAGCCAACGATACCACTAGGTAATGGAACGGATCGTAATAATAGCTGTTTTCAGCCACCATGAACTTCTTTGCTCCCTGAACAATAATGCACAAGGCCGGCCCTTGAACCGCATAAACTGGGCCTTCAAGGTAGGAGGTGCGAGTAAAGTACAAAGAAGCAATCGCTGTCGAATGACTTCCGTCGGTTATGGCGTATCGTTTAATATGTTGAATCAATTCTGTCTGCTTTTCCTTAATCTTATCTACATCCATACTTGTAGCTATGATTCATTCACCTCTTTGTTCGATAAATACTAGGTGAAATTTTCTGCTTGGCATATTCACATTTTAATATGTTTGATAGAATTAGGCAATATTTTGAGTAAAATGATCTACCGCCCCAAGTTTTAAATAGCGGATAATAAGGGTAATCGCTCCGTCGTACTTTGTGATTTTTTTGTGCAAAGTACTGCGGAAAATATTGAGAGGGGGAAGACCGAAGGCCATTGAAAAAATCCATTGGAGCAAAATCATTAGGAGGGAACACAATGTATGTAATAACAGGTGCAACTAGCCGAACAGGAAGTGTCGTAGCAAATTACTTATTAGAGAAAGGAGAACAGGTAAGGGTGCTTGGCCGGGACGCAAAACGGCTAGCTACATTTGCCGACAAAGGCGCCGAGGCCTTTGTTGTTGAGCCAGCGGACCAGGCAGCGCTGACGGAGGCGTTCACTGGGGCAAAAGCAGTCTATGTCATGCTCCAGCCAAACTATATTCCTACAAGCAACAACTTTCGCGCCCATCAGGACCGGATCATGGATGCAATTATGCCTGCTTTGGAAAAAGCAAAAGTAAAATACGCCGTTTCATTAAGCAGTTGGGGCGCTGATAAACCTGAAGGAACCGGACCCGTCGCCGGTCTCCACCAGCTTGAGCAACGTCTGAACCGTATTGACGATTTGAATGTGCTTCATATACGTCCAGGCTACTTCATGGAAAATACCCTTTCCCAGGTTGACAACATTCTAGCTCGTCATACAGCAGCAGGTCCGTTTAGTCCTAATGTAAAGTTTCCTTTTATTGCTACACGGGACGTCGGCTTGGCCGCCGGAGAGGCTTTGTTGAAACTCGATTTTCAGGGCAAGAAAATCCGTGAACTTCACGGAAGCCAGGACCTTACAATGCTCGAAGTTGCCGCTATTATTGGAAAAGCCATACAACAGCCCGATTTAACTTATATTCAGGAATCCAAAGAAAAAACCCGGCAGGATTTGCTGGACCTCAATTTTTCCGAACACATCATTCAACTTATTCTCGAAGTGGCAGACGCAATGAATTCCGGCCATATAAAAATGTTGGAGCCACGCTCGCTAGAGAACTCGACGCCCATATCTTATGAAACCTTTGTCAACGAAACGCTACTGCCATTGTATAAACTAAAGAAACAGGAACAACTAGTTGTGAGTCAGCTTACTGCAGATGTTTAGGATTTAGGATATGGTGCTATTCAGGCTTTCGTGGTATATGTAAGAAAAAATGAGCGAGAAAATGTTGGCATTTTTTTGTGTGATCGATTCTCTAAGGAGTGAATGCCATGGAGAGTAAAATTAAATACGTATATTCAACTCTGGTTGCAAAAGAGTGGAGAAAGCTGGCGAATTTCTACATTGACGTATTTCAGTGCCGGCCATACTCAACTGAATTTGATTTTTCAGGCAAGTGGCTGGATAGACTGACTGAATTGAAAAATGCAAGAGTTAACGGAATTCAGTTGATTTTGCCAGGTTATGAGGATGGTCCTGTTATTGAAATCATCAGCTATGATCAAACCAGTTTAAGAAAATACGATATAATACCTAATATTCAGGGGGTTACTAGTTTAGTATTTCATGTAGATTCAGTTGATAATATCCTGCAAAAGGCTCTGGCCTATGGTGGTCAGCAGATAGGTGAAACCGTAACAGAAAAGATTGATAATCTAGGAAATCTTACGGCAGCCTATATTCGCGATCCGGAAGGCAATATCATCGAAATAATACATTTGGTTAAATAGAAAGACTGATTGTTTGCCTCTTAATTTCTAAACTTTTGAACAGCAATAGTTGATGCCACACAGAAACTGAACAGACTGTATTTTACAATTAATGCTTTACTTAGAGAATCGGCTAGATGGGTAGTGGTTCGAGACCGAAAAAAATTTTTTGTAAAAGATGAAAAATCTTCCTGAATGGCAAGAATAGGGTTAAATCTATTCGAGTCGGAAAGGAAGATTTTTAATGTCAGCAATACTTAAGGAAGTTATCAAGGATCTGATTAGGTACAAAAATTCAAAAAGGAAACAAAGGGACGGTTCTAATGTTTCCTTAAAAGACGCAAATGCTATCAACAAAATATTAGGTGGGAAAAATACTGAGAACTGTCCGTAAAATAAGCAATAATAGATTATATGGCTTGGTCAGTCTAAAATTCGGAGCTCAATTAGGACTTGAGGCAATTCGCTCAGCAGGACTTTTGAAGTTTTTGCAGTCAATCCATATTGATAGCATGGATGCTGGAGATTTGACATCAAAAGTAAAGAGTTATGCTGTGCTAATGATATCCATTGCAAATAAAAAACTTGGAAGCCGTTAGGTATCGAAACTTGGGCGTTATCTGGTATGATGCATATGCCGATAGCAATACAGTAGAAACCTCACCGAGTGGAAATATCCAAGAGATGCCACTAGCAGCAAGTATTGGGGCAGGACATTCCGGATTGCGGTTGGTGGATATAGAGATAAGGTTAGAACGGAAAATGTTGTATTGATTGGAGTACGCGATATAGATCCGGAAGAAAGAGAATTCATTTAGTCCCTTGACTATTGAGGCTGTATTAATACTAATATAGCACGAAATCACTGTCATTTGAAAAAAAAGAATGAATATAAATATAATTTTGGTATTTTTTTACAAACGTTCATAATTTTGGCAGGAAATTTACCCGATAACCGCGAATATAATCGCAACAACAAAAACGCGGAGGGTGGTTTTATGCCAGAGTTGCTTAGTATCAAAGACATATCGCAAGAAATTGGTATTCCACAGAGCACGTTACGCTATTATCGCGATTTATTTATGGAGTATTTGCCGGCTACTGGTGAAGGAAAAAAGAAGCGATTTTATCCTGAAGCCATTGAGGTTTTTAAGACCATTGCAAAAGGTATGCACCAAAATAAAAATGCTGAGGATATTAGTCGTGAACTTAGTCAACGATTTCCTAGATTTATCGAAGTTAAATCTGAATCGCAAAATGGCAGCGCAACAACTTCGCAAGAAGGAGATTTTTCCCAATCGCAAGGTTTATCAGCATTAACTCCGCTTGAAGGTTCTACGATAATGGCGGTTATTGCATCGCATAATCAGGCCTTGCAACAAATTGCAGCAACCATTAGTATGGTGAATAGTCAGCAGGAAGAAATACATGATTTAAGACAAGAAGTCACTAAGCTTGAAGAACGGATCGAAACAGAACTGACCGGGCATTTTCAACTGATAGATGCAAAATTGCAACAAATGGCGCAGGAAAAAGAAAACAAGCCAAAGTCGTTTTGGCAGCGACTATTCGGTTAGATTGACTGTACAATATATTGGTCATTATAGAATTTTAAATAACGCAGTTTGTAGGTGCAGGCGGCGAATGGTGAGGTCTGCTAATTCTAATGTATCGGATATCCTTTGTAAAAGGCAGTGAGCCAAGGCATTAATTTGCCAAGGACACTGCCTTTTACTAGTTTTGCAATAAGTTTAGTATATGGAAATATTTGTAAAATAATAGAATTTCTTACAAATATTGTAAAATAGATAAAATATAGTTCTTTTTGTGTAGAAGGATAAACTCGCTAGCTTTAGTTAGGCAACTCATTGTGTCGAAATAGGCGATCGGCTAACTGTAAGCAGGCTAAGGTTTCACAGGCTCAAGCTATTAATTTCGACATGTATATCTGAGAGAGTGTCGGTTTTTTACGAAAACTAATTCTGCTAATTTAGCAGGAATTACAATAATTTACAAGAACATTTAACAGCACCAAATCAAAAGATAGTCATTAGGAGGGGATCGACAATGTCTGCGGCAGAGGCTCTTAATAATAAGATAGTGTACCTAAACCGTGAGGATGACTGTCATGATTGTTTTGATACTACTGTAGGAATTATTTTTATAGACAATGATCTTAGATTAAAAAATCTCAACCGTGAAGCGGAAAAGATTTGTGGTATTGATAGAGCTAAATCCATAGGAAGACGAGTAGATGATGTATTTAAACATCATGGTGAAAAATTTTTGCAGGTATTTCATATGGAAGAATATGAAGATTTAAGTACTGTCAATTTGAAGCTTAAAGTAAAAGACCAGTATATTTATGCTCATATTGATACTTTGAGGCTTAGAGGTTCTTCTCGGGAAGCAAGCGGTTTAATTGTTATTATCCAAGACTTATCTGCTGTACGGGCCGCAATCAAGCAGATACAGATAACGCAGATGCTTATGTCATTGGGCGAATTAGCAGCCGGGGTAGCCCACCATGTAAGGACGCCGTTAACTACAATAAGCGGGTATTTGCAAGTCATGCTCAGTCGGTTGGAAGATGATCAATATACGGTAGGACGGGATGTCCTAGAGATGATGCTGGAAGAGGTCTCTTGCATTAATAATGTGGTAAAAGATCTGATATTGTTTGCTAAGCCACCAGTTAACAAAGAAAACAATATCAATATAAACCGCGTCATTGAAGAGGCGTTGCTTCTGACTTTTAAACAACTTGGTGCTGAGAAAATTGAAATTGATAAACAACTGGCATCTGATTTGCCAATGCTTACTGTTGACAGCAATTTAATTAAACAGGCTATTGTTAACATTATGCAAAATGCTATTGAAGCCATGCCGGAGGAAGGTGTGCTGTCAGTAAAGTCTTGGATTAACTCTGAATTAAGCATGCTGGTTATTGCAATCAGTGACACAGGTCCCGGAGTTCCGCCAGACATTATGCCTCGGGTATTTGAACCGTTTTATACCACCAAACTTGAGCATATGGGACTTGGCTTACCGGTAGCCCACCGGATTATTAGTGAGCATGGCGGATTTATCAATTTCGCGCCACAACATTTAGGAAATTCAGGTGCTCATATTCATATATATCTTCCCATTGTTGACGAACGTAACCGGCGGTTGCGGGTAGTGCATCAACAGATACTTAATCTTCAATAATAATATTCGAGCGGAATTTTATGTGAGTTGAAGGCAACCCGAAGGGTAATATCTGAGCCTACACTCTTCATATTATGATACTGCTACGAAAAAACGATATGAAGAAGGGATGCTGAATGTTATTTCGGGTTGCAGTGTGGTTTTATCTGCTATTATTAGTACCAGTAACAAGCGGTTTTGCCAGTTCAAATGCAAACCTGGGGGCGCCAAGCCTTATTGTAAATTTGCCTAGCCGAACCATTGAATTCTATGTCGGTGATACGTTGGTGAAAGAATATCCTATAGCTATCGGCAAACCGGATACGCCAACTCCTCTTGGCAATTATTTTATTATTTCAAAAGAAATTAATCCTGCATGGTATCCTCCGGACCAGCAGGGGAATGTGGTACCCTCAGGACCGTCTAATCCGCTTGGCTACAGGTGGATGGGAATCTGGCATACTTACGGAATTCATGGTACCAATGCACCCTGGTCTATTGGCGGGGCGGTATCAAATGGTTGTATTCGTATGTATGAAGAAGATGTGGAAGAGCTTTTTGAAAAGGTTAACTATGGAACGCCAGTACGGATTACTTATGACAGGGTCAAGGTTCGGGCAAATTCTACTGGCCAGATACTATTGTCTGTGTATCCTGATGTCTATGGCTATCGCGCTGTAACTGTACAAGATATTAGAAAAAGACTTGATGTTTATAAATTAAACGATTTTGTTAGCGATGAGTTCCTGCGAAATCTAATGCAAGAACCTAGTGATAAGCAGGTGGTTATTGCGAGCCCATTTGCTATTAGAGTAAATGGCAGCTTACTGAGTGAGCGCGGATTAATGGTGCAAGAGGTGCCGTACATTCCTATTTATTCTTTTGCCGAGATGTTGAAACAGAAAATAGATTGGGATGAAAAAACGAAAACTGTTCAGAAGCAAGCAGGCAGTGTATCTGGCGTTATTAGAGGAAATACAGTATATGTTTCGGCAACTGATGTAGCAACGTTATTTGGCGGTATGCAAAGCTGGCATTTCGCAGAAAATACCTGGAATTATGATGGGTTAGCGGTTTATTTAAACGATAAGCCAATTCGATTGGATGTAAAACGAATTCAGGGCATTTTGGCGGTACCAGCGCTAGCATTAGCCGAATATATGGGGCTAAACGTAACCTGGGATGAGAAACAACAAAGTCTAATCATTAACGATAAAAACGAAAATATTACTGTTTCGGTTGAAATGATTGGAACAGTTCCGTACATTCTGATCACGAATATATACCAACATTTTGGTGCCTACGTGTATTGGAATGAAGCAGCTAAGACATTGGAATTTACTTACCCTTTCTAAATATAAAAAAACTTCGTTAGGTTGTCATGCAGATGTTGAAAGTACACAGGTCACACAAACCTCTGCGCGGCAATATTTTTTTTGCAGAATTTACAAGTGAGTAGGTGTTGCATAAAAATAGACAAACTTTGGTCATTTCTTTTCAAACTATTACATAAGGTTGTCAGGTATTTAAGAAAATAGAGAAGGGATTTTGTGTTTAGTAGCCAATAATGATAGATTGGACTATATTCGTATATAAGGTGGTGGGCTTATGCCCCAAAGATTTATAATCATTGATGGCAGCAGTTTAGTGCATCGTGCGTTTCACGCGCTGCCCATGCTTCGTACGGCCGATGGGCTGCATACCAATGCAGTGTATGGGTTTACAACCATGCTAGTGAAATTGCTGGCCGATTACCGACCAGATTTTTTAGCGGTGGCATTTGATAAAGGACGGGTTACTTTTCGAACCGAAACGTATTCGCAGTACAAAGCACAACGGCAAGCTACTCCTGGGGAACTATCCGAGCAGTTTCCGTTACTTCACGAGATGTTACAGGCATTTGGCGTGACAACAATGGAAGTGGCTGGATTTGAAGCCGATGATATTATCGGCACACTGTCAGAAAAAGCTTCAAGCCAAGGATATGAGGTTCTGATTGTAACTGGTGACCGTGATGCTCTTCAGCTTATCGGGCAGGAAACCAAGGTGCTGCTTACCAAAAGAGGCATCTCAGATATGGAGATCATGGATAGCGCAGCGCTCAAAGAAAAGTATGGACTGACGCCTGCCCAGATTATTGACATGCAAGGACTAATGGGAGACAGTTCGGACAACATACCTGGAGTACCTGGCATTGGTGAAAAAACAGCAGTCAAACTGCTGAAACAATTTGGTTCACTGGAAAATGTGTTAGCTAATATTGATCAGGTATCAGGCAAAAAGCTGCAGGAAAATCTTCGGCAATTCTCTGAGCAAGCCATTTTATCAAAACAGTTGGCTACGATTGTTCGTAACATGGATATTGAGTTTATCCCAGAACAGTTCGAGATTCATCCGGATAAGCAAACGATTAAAGAATTGTTTGCTAAATTCGAATTTAAAACCCTGTTGGCAAAAGTGGATACGTTGTTTCCCGAAAGCATGGATAAGAATTGCATTGAGATGCAGACGGCTGATATTGTACTTAGTGCACCTATTATTGCTGCCAGCCAGGCAGATGTTGCGGCTGTTTATAACCGGGTTAAGCAACAGGGATGTATGAGTTGTTATCCAGTATCGCCTGGCCATTCACCCTTAGCGGGTTTGACTGGCCTTGCTGTTACTTGTGCTGGGGAAACTGTCTACATACCACGAGATGCAGAAGGCTGGGGCATTGTTTTTGACATGCTGGCTGACAACCGTATAACGATAGTTGCCTATGATGCGAAGAAACTATATAATCTTTGTCAGTCAAACGGGAGAGACATTCTGGCTCAGGTGACAGATGTCCTTATTGCCGCCTATTTGCTTGATCCTACGGCTTCTACCTACCCAGTGGATGTTCTGGCAAAAAAATATTTGAATCATAATTTTATTTTGCCTGTTGGGGACAAAAACTTATCGCAAAAGCCGGAATTTGCCGTCTGGGCCAGTGGGATTGTCGGGCAACTGCAAGAAGTAATGGCACAACAATTGGAAGATGCTGGCTTAACTAAGCTGTTTGAATACATTGAAATGCCGCTAG